>NZ_JBHTVQ010000006.1:38858-162235 GCF_042792855.1 Streptomyces sp. NPDC056600 | reverse complement strand
GCGGATTCACTGCCAGGGCAGTGAATCCGCGGCTCACCGGCCCCGCACACCCCCCGGACGCCCCGTTCCGGTCCACCCCAGCGCCCTCGGAGACCGGCTGCGGCACCCGGACGGCGCTGCACGGCGCGCCGGGGGGACCCCGGCGTGCCTAGCGTGGCAGCACGTAACGGGTCCGACACACCGGAGGTCAGCATGGCCCTGCGCCGTTCCCTGTCCCGCGTCGCCATGGGCGCCGCCGCCATCGCCCTGCTCTGCGCCGGGGCCGCGCCCGCCGTCGCCGGGCAGAGCCACCCCACCCCGCCGGAGGAGCGGTTCTACCAGGGCGTCGTCACCGCCCGCGGCGGGCTCCAGCTGCACACCTCGCCCACCCGCGGCAGCGAGGTGATCGGCTTCGCCCCCCAGGGCGCGGTGGTCGACATCTTCTGCAAGACGCCCGGCGAGACCGTCGACGGCAACCCGCTGTGGTACCTGCTCGCCGACGGAACCTGGGCCTGGGGCCCCGCCCGGTACATCGACAACATCGGTCCCGCGCCCCGCTGGTGCGGTCCGACGCACTGACATAACGGGACATCACGGCCCACGCTTGCTACGTTCCGACCCATGACCACCCAGGCCACGCGGGACTGGAAGGCGGCCGGGCTCCCGTCCGCCACGGCGGCGCCCGTCAGCCGCCGGGGCGCGGAGCTCGCGCTGATCGTCCTCGCCGTGTTCCTCTCCGTGTGCGGCTACTGCGCCGTCGGCCTTGCCCGCACCGGTCACGTCCCGCCCGACGCCGTCCGTCACGGCGCCGGGCTCGGGGCGCTGGCCCTGGCCGCGCACGTCGTGGTGCGGCTGCGGGCGCCCCACGCGGACCCGCTGCCGCTGCCCATCGCCGTGCTGCTCAACGGCCTGGGCCTGGTGCTGATCCACCGCCTCGACCTGGAGACCCCCGGTGAGCGGGCCGCGCCCGCGCAGCTGGTGTGGTCGACGCTGGGGGTCGGGCTGTTCATCGCCGTGGTGTGGCTGCTGCGCGATCACCGCACGCTGCGGCCCGCCGCCCGGGCCTGCGGGATCGCCGCGACGGTGCTGCTGGTGCTCCCGGTGTTCTTCCCCGCGGTCAACGGCGCCCGGATCTGGATCCGGATGGCCGGCTTCTCCCTGCAGCCGGCCGAGTTCGCCAAGGTGCTGCTGGTGGTGTTCTTCGCCGGGCACCTGGCCGCGCACCGCGAGGCGCTCGCCGGGACCGGACGACGGGCGTGGGGTCCGGTGGTGGCGGTCTGGCTGCTGAGCGTCGGCATCCTGGTCCTGGAACGGGACCTGGGGACGTCGCTGCTCTTCTTCGCCCTGTTCGTGGTCCTCCTCTACGTCGCCACCGGCCGCCTCGGCTGGATCGCGCTGGGGCTGGTGCTGCTGTCGGCGGCCGCGACGGCCGTGGCGCGGATGGAGCCGCACGTGCGCGGGCGGGTGGCCGACTGGCTGGACCCGTTCGCCTCCGTCGAGGCGGGGCTGGGCGCCGGACAGCTCGCCCAGTCCCTCTTCGCCTTCGCGGCGGGCGGGCTGTTCGGGGAAGGGCTCGGCCAGGGGCAGTCGGTGCTGATCGGCTTCGCCGCCAAGTCGGACTTCATCCTGGCCACGGCGGGCGAGGAGCTCGGCCTGGCCGGGCTGAGCGCCGTCATCGTGCTGTACGCGCTGCTGGTGGAACGGGGCTACCGGGCCGCCCTGTCGACGCCGGACCGGTTCGGGCGGCTGCTGGCGGTGGGGCTCGCCTCGCTGATCGCCGTGCAGGTGTTCGTGATCGCGGGCGGGGTGACCGGGCTCATCCCGCTGACCGGGATGGCGATGCCGTTCCTCGCGCAGGGCGGGTCCTCGGTGGTCGCCAACTGGGTGATCGTGGCCCTGCTGATCCGCCTCGGCGACGCGGCGGCCCGGCACGAGGCGGGCGACGCGGAGGAGGGCGACGCGGAGGAGGCCGAGGAGACGGGCGACACGAGGAACGCGGACGCCGCCGGCCACACGAGGGACACGGACACCGCGGAGGACGCGGGCGCCACGGGACGCGACCCCGCGGCCTCGGCCTCATCCGCCGAAGGCCGGCGGGCGCCGTGACCCGGACCGTGCGCCACGCCGGGCTGTTCTGCCTGCTGCTGCTGGCCGCGCTGCTGGTGAACGCGACGCGGGTGCAGCTGTTCGAGGGCGAGGTGTACCAGCACAACCCGGCCAACCGGCGGGCCGACATCGACCGCTACCACCACCCGCGCGGCGACATCCTGGTCGGCGACCGCCCGGTGACCGGCTCGGTCGACACCGGAGGGCGGCTGCGGCACGAACGCACGTACGCCGACGGCCCGTTGTACGCCCCCGTCACCGGCTTCGCCTCGCAGGCGTACGGCACCACCCTGCTGGAGCACGCCGAGGACGACATCCTCACCGGCCGCCACCCCCTGCTCTCCGCGCTCCCGCTGCTGGGCGGCCCGGCCGGCAGCGCGGGCGACGTGCTCACCACCGTGCAGCCACAGGCGCAGCGGGCCGCGTTCGACGGGCTGGGCGGACGCAAGGGCGCGGTGGTGGCGCTGGAGCCGGCCACCGGGCGGATCCTGGCGATGGTCTCCACCCCCTCCTACGACCCGGCCGACCTGTCGGGCAACGGGCCGTCGTCGGCGCGGGCCTGGCGCCGGCTGCTGGCGGACCCGGGCCGGCCGATGCTCAACCGGGCGGTGCGGCAGACCTATCCCCCGGGCTCCACCTTCAAGGTGGTCACCGCGGCGGCCGCGCTGGAGGCCCGGGTGGTGCGCGACCTGGACCAGCGGGTGGGCGTGCCCGGCCCGTACCGGCTGCCGGGCACGGACACCGAGCTGGCCGACGAACGGGCCGAGTGCGGCGGCGCCACCCTGCGGCAGGCCTTCGAGTGGTCCTGCAACACGGTCTTCGCGCGGCTCGGCGTCCGGGTGGGCGCGGAGCGGATGGCGCGTACGGCGCGGGCGTTCGGATTCAACGACGACGGGCTGCGGATCCCGTTCGGGGTGGCCCGCTCCACCTTCGACCCGCGGGTCGACCCGGCACAGCTGGCGCTGTCGTCGATCGGGCAGTACAACACCCGCGCCACGCCGCTGCAGATGGCGCGGGTCGCGGCGGTGGTGGCCGGGGGCGGGATGACGCGCGCCCCCTACCTGGTGGAGCGGACCACCACCGACCGGGGCACGACGATCGGCCGGGCCGGCCCGCGGGGGCTGCGGCAGGTGGTGCGGCCGGCGACGGCGCGGCTGCTGCGGGAGCTGATGACGGGGGTCGTCACCGACGGCACGGGAGGCCAGGCGGCGATCCCGGGCGCGGTGGTGGGCGGCAAGACGGGGACCGCGCAGCACGGGGTGGGGAACGCGGGGACGCCGTACGCGTGGTTCGTGTCCTGGGCGCGGGCGGAGCGGGAACTGGAGCCGCGGGTCGCGGTGGCGGTGGTGGTCGAGGACGCGGCGGCGGACCGGGGCGACATCACCGGGGGCGACGTCGCGGCGCCCGTCGCCCGCGCGGTGATGCAGGCGGTCCTCGCCGCACCCTGACCCAACCCCACTGCCGTCGAGCCGAGTTGGGCCCGCCTCGGTGACGTGGACATTTGGTGACCGGTGTCGTTCGGGGGATTGACGCGCTTGCTGACGCGCAGTCTCATAAGGGGTGTACCCGACGGTAACACTCGCACGACGAGGTGGAGAGCCATGACGACCGTGACGGACGCCGACACGCTCGCCGGACTGCGCGACGCGCTGGGTCTGCTCAAGGACCGCGAGCAGGTGGCCAAGCGGCTGCTCGACTCGTCGGCGAAGCACTCGTTCGACCCGGACAAGGAGCTGGACTGGGACGCGCCCTTCGAGGAGGGCAAGTGGTTCTGGCCGCCCGAGCTGGTGTCGCTGTACGGCACCCCGCTGTGGAAGCGGATGAGCGAGGAGCAGCGCATCGAGCTCTCCAGGCACGAGGCGGCGGCCCTGTGCTCGCTGGGCATCTGGTTCGAGATCATCCTGATGCAGTTGCTCTGCCGGCACATCTACGACAAGAACCCGACCAGCAACCACGTCCGGTACGCCCTCACCGAGATCGAGGACGAGTGCCGGCACTCGAAGATGTTCGCCCGGTTCATCCAGCGGTCCGGCTGCCCGGAGTACCCGGTCAGCCCCGTCCACCAGAACCTGGGCCGGCTCTTCAAGACCGTCTCCACCACCCCGGGGTCCTTCACGGCCACCCTGCTGGGCGAGGAGATCCTCGACTGGATGCAGCGGCTGACCTTCCCGGACGAGCGGGTCCAGACCCTCACCCGCGGCGTCACCCGGATCCACGTCGTGGAGGAGGCGCGCCACGTCCGGTACGCCCGCGAGGAGCTGCGCCGCCAGATGGTGACCGCGCCGCGCTGGTCGCGGGAGTTCACCCGGGTCACCTCCGGCGAGTTCGCCCGGGTCTTCTCGGTCGCCTTCATCAACCCGGAGGTGTACACCAACGTCGGCCTCGACAAGCGGCAGGCGATGGAGGAGGTCAGCAACAGCGGCCACCGCAGGGACGTGATGCAGACCGGCGCGAAGAAGCTGACCGACTTCCTGGACGACATCGGCGTGCTGCGCGGCGTGGGCCGCAAGCTCTGGCAGTCCTCCGGCCTGCTCGCCTGAGCCCACCGCCGCAGGGCCGCCGCGCCCGCCCACCGGGCCGCAGGGCGGCCCTGCCCGGCGCTGCTCTCCCCACCCGCGACACTGGTGGGGTGAAGAGTGAAGAGACGCCCTTCGAGGGCGGCCCGCTGGACGGCAGGACGCTGCCCGTCCTGCTGGGCGCGACCGGGCAGCCCCCGCGGTACTACAAGGTCCCGGTGCCCGACCCGGACGGCGGGCGGCCCACCGTCCTGGTGTACCGGCGCGAGCCGCGCGGGCACGGCCGCCGGCTGGGGCTGCCGGTCGGCTGGAAGTTCGTCTTCGTGCCCGACGCGACCGGCGACGAGGGCCGCCCCCGGTGGCCCTGGTCCCGCCGTCCCCCGAAGCGGCCGGACGGGCCCGGTTCCACCGACGGGTGACCTCGTTGCGCCGCCCGCCGACCCCCGGCGCGCGGACGATGGCCCACGCGCCCATCCTGCCGGTGCGGAGCGGAAGTCCCGCCCCGCGCCGGAGGTGACCTCATGTCAGCACGCCCGTCGCTCGGGCGCGTTCCCCGCCTGCTGTGCGCCGCCGCGGTCGCGGCCGGCGCCCTGAACCCCGTGGCCCCGGCCGCCGCCGAGGACGATCCGGCGCCGCCCTCCGCGGCCCGGCAGCGGCCGGTCGCCGTGCTCCTCGCCGATCTGCGCACCCTGCACCGGCAGGCCGGGCAGGCGGCCGAGGACTACCAGGACGCCGGTGTGCTGCTGCGCGGGCAGCGCGCCCGGGTGGACCGGCTGGACGCCGAGCTGGCCCGCGCCCGGCTCTCCCTCGACGACAGCCGCGCGGCGGCCGGGGCGTTCGCACGGGCGCAGTACCGGAACACGGCGGGCGCCCTCTCGCCCTACCTGCGGGTGCTGTTCGCCCGCGACCCGCAGACGGCGGTGGAGGAGGGCCGGCTGGTCGCCCGCGCCTCGGACGCGCACGCGCGCTCGGTGGGACGGCTCACCGGCGGCGAGCACCGGGTGCGTGACCTGGCCCGGCGGGCACGCGCCGCGCTGGACCGGCAGCTGGTGCTGGCCGCGCAGCGGAAGAGGGCCGACCAGCGGGTCCGCGACAAACTGGGCCGCATCGAGAAGCTGCTCGCCGCGCTGACGCCCGCGCAGCTGAAGGCGCTGGCCGCCTACGAGCGGCGCGCGGGAGCCGGCCGCGGCTGAGGCGCCCGGGAAACGCGCCGCCGCCCGGCACGGGGCCGGGCGGCGGTCATGTCGTGGTGCGGCGAGCCCGGGCGTCAGCCGCTGACGGAGGCCAGGTAGGCGCCCGTCTTCTCCGGGTCGAACCAGAAGTTGTCGAAGTCCGCCGGGTCGTTGAACCCGTTGGCGATCCGGTCGGCCACCGGCTGGAGCTGCCCGGCGGCGCCGATCAGGTTGAGGACGTGCTCCGGCGGCGGGGTCAGCATGGCGTTGGTCCACTTGGTGACGTGCTGGGCGGTGGCCCAGTAGCGGTCGAAGGTGGCCTGCATCCATTCCTCGTCGAACGGCTTGTCGCCGTGCTCGACGATGGACGCCAGGTAGGCCGCGGCGCACTTGGAGGCGGAGTTGGAGCCCTGGCCGGTGATGGGGTCGTTGGCCACCACCACGTCGGCGACGCCGAGCACCGAACCTCCGCCGGGCAGCCGGCCGATGGGGTTGCGCACCGTCGGGGCGTAACGGCCGGAGAGGGTGCCGCCCGCGTCGGTGAGCTCCACGTTGGTGGCCCGCGCGTACTCCCACGGCGTGAAGCGCTCCATCAGCTCCAGGGTGAGCGCGAGGTGCTCGGAGGGGTCCTTGACGCCCTGGAAGACGTCCAGCGGGCCGCCGGGGACGCCCTCCCAGAAGAGGATGTCGGCGCGTCCGGAGAGGGTGTACGTCGGCATGATGAACAGCTCGCCGACGCCCGGCACCAGGTTGCAGCGGACCGCGTCGAACTCCGGGTGCTCCGGGCGCGGGCCCAGACCGTGGACGTACGACACGGCGAGCGCGCGCTGCGGCTCGGTGAACGGGGAGCGCTCGGGGTCCCGCTGGAACATGGAAACGAGCTCGCCCTTGCCGGCCGAGACCAGCACCAGGTCGTAGGTGCGGGAGAAGTAGTCCAGGTCGGAGACGGCGGCGCCGTGGATGACGAGCTGACCGCCGCGCTGGGCGAAGGTCTCCATCCAGCCGGCCATCTTGACCCGCTGGTCGACGGACTGGGCGTGGCCGTCCAGCTTGCCGACCCAGTCGATGAGGCGCTGCGACTCCGGGCCGGCGACCGACACGCCCAGACCCTCGATCCGGGGCGCCTGGGACTCCCAGAAGTTCAGCTGGAGGTCGCGCTCGTGCTGGAGGGCGGTGTGGAACATGCACTGCGTCGACATGACGCGGCCGGAGCGGATCTCGTCCGCCGTCCGGTTGGACATGAGGGTGACCTCGTACCCGTGCTGCTGCAGGCCGAGGGCGAGCTGGAGACCGGACTGGCCGGCTCCGACGACGAGTATCTTCCGCATGCGGGATGTCTCCTACTCGGGACGCTGGGGGACGCGCCCGGGTGCTCGGGTGTGACGGACAGGCCCCTTCGCAAGGGCCTGTTCGGGCAGGACCTGTTCGGGCGGGGCCTACTCGGGGAGCGCCTCGAGGGCGTGGCCGACGAGGGCCAGCAGGGTCTCGATCACCGCGATCCGGCTGCGGGCGTCGATGACCATGACCGGTACGGCAGAGGGTATGGACAGCGCCTCCCGGACGTCCTCCGGTTCGAAGCGCTCGCTGCCCTCGAAGTGGTTGACGGCCACCACGTACGGCAGACCGCAGCTCTCGAAGTAGTCGAGGGCCGGCCAGCTGTCCTTGAGGCGGCGGGTGTCCGCCAGCACGACGGCGCCGACCGCGCCCCGGGCCAGGTCGTCCCACATGAACCAGAACCGCTGCTGGCCGGGGGTGCCGAACAGGTAGAGGACCAGGTCGTCGTCGAGGGTGATGCGGCCGAAGTCCATCGCCACGGTGGTCGTGGTCTTGCCGGGCGTGGCGGTGATGTCGTCGACGCCGGCGGCGGCCTCCGTCATCAGGGCCTCGGTCTCCAGCGGCTTGATCTCCGAGACCGTGCCGACCAGCGTGGTCTTGCCGACGCCGAAGCCGCCGGCCACCAGGATCTTGGTGGCCACCGGCGCCCGGTTGCGGTCGGTCTGCCAGGGCCGGAGGACCTCCTCCTCGGCGTCGGCCACGGCGACCGGCACGGCCTCGGGGACGACGGCGTTCCCGGCGTCAGAGACGGCGAAGGCCATGGAGCACCCTTTCGAGCAGTGCGCGGTCGGGACGGCCGGTGGGGTGCCCGGTCCCGTACACGCGGATCTTTCCCTGGTCCGCGAGGTCGCTCAGCAGTACGCGGACGACGCCCAGCGGCATCTTGAGCAGCGCGGCGATCTCCGCCACCGTGCGCATGCGGCGGCAGAGTTCGACGATGGCCCGCATCTCCGGCATCACCCGGGTGACGAGGGAGCCGTTCGGCAGCTCCTTGCGCTCCGGGGGCGCGTCCAGCGCCGCCACGAAGGTCTCCACCAGCAGCACGTGGCCGAAGCGGGTCCGGCCGCCGGTGAGCGAGTAGGGCCGCACGCGGGCGGGTTTGCGGTCCCCGCCGCGCACCGGAAGTCTCGAAGCGCTCATCGTCCGCTCCTCACGTCGCCGGTCTTCCGATCCATCGAGTCGCGGAGCTCGTCGCGCAGTTCGGGGGTCAGCACGTGTCCGGCCCGGCCCACGAAGAGCGCCATGTGGTACGCGATCACGCTCATGTCGCAGTCCGGCGCGGCGTGCGCGCCGAGCAGGGAGCCGTCGCTGATCGCCATGACGAAGAGGCTGCCCTCCTCCATGGCGACCATGGTCTGGCGGACGCCGCCGAACTCCAGCAGCTTGCAGGCGCCGACGGTCAGGCTGCCGATGCCGGACACCACGGTGGACAGGTCGGCGGCCGAGCCGCGCGGCCCGGTGGGGGCGTCCTTCTTCTCCTTCGGGGCGTGGTCGGCCAGGTCGGAGGAGAGCAGGAGCAGTCCGTCGGAGGAGACGACCGCCACCGACAGGAGCCCGGGCACCTCCTCGACGAGGTTGGTCAACAGCCAGTGCAGGTTGCGAGCCTCACTGCTCAGTCCGACGGTACTGGGCGCGGTCAACTGCTTGCCTCCTCGACGGTTCCCCCCATGGCCTGCTCGGATGCGTTCCCCTGACGAGGGTCCGGCGCGCCGGTGGCGTCGCCTTGTCCCTCCCCCTGCGGTCCGGGCGCCCCCTGCGCACCCGGTCCGCCCGTCGACCCCGCCAGCTCCGCCTGGACGTCGCGGCGGCCGGCCCGGGATCCCGTGTGGAACCCGCCCAGCCTGCGCCGCAGCGCGTCGGCGTCCACCGCGCCCGTGCGCGCGCGGGGAGCGGGGGCGGACACCACCTTGGGCGTGCGCTTGGGCAGGCCCTTGTCGGTCACCGGCTCGGCCTCGGCCTCGTCGGCGACGCGCTCGTGCCGCTCGGGGCCGATGGCGTACGGGTCCGTCGCCCCCTGCCCGCCCGCGTCGGCGTCCGCGCCGTCGCCCTGACCGGCGCCGTGGTCGGTGGCGCGGTCGGTGGCGTGGTCGGAGCGGTGGTCGGCGGCGGAGTTGCCGCGCCGGTCGGCGGCGCGGTCGGTGGCGTGGCCCGCGGCGATGCGTTCGGCGTCCTCGCCGGACATCTGGGCGGGCAGCCGGAAGGTCGCCGTCTCCTCATCCACGGCCTCGTGCCGGTCCCCACCGGCCCGGGCCGCGTCGGCCACCTCGTCGTCGTCCGCGGCGGCAGGCCGCGGCTCAGCGCCCTCGGCGTCGTTCGCCGCGTTCCCGGCGAGCGCGGCCGCGTCGGACACCTCGTCGTCGTCCGCGGCGGTCCCGGCCGCCTTGGGAGCGGCGTCCTCACCGGCGTCCGTGGCGACCGGGGTACGCGCTTCCGGCGGGAGGGCGGCCCCCGCCGGGCCCGCCGTGCCCGAGGTGGTGGCCGTGGGCCCGGCCACGGAGGCGCGGGCCGCCTCGGCGGCGGCCTCGGCCGCGCCGATGGCCTTCTCGGCCGCGGCGATCGCCGGGTCCTTCGCCTGCTCGACGACGGGCGCCGTCACGCCGGACGCGTCGCCGTCGCCCGAGACGGTCCCCGCCTGGGGCCGGGGCGCCGGAGCGGGACCCGCCTCCACCGCCTCGGCGGCGAGCAGGTCCTCCCCCGCGGCCGGCTCCGCGCCGCCCGGCAGGGCCGCCTTCGCCGCCTTCGCCTCGGTACGGCCGCGCAGCACGTTGGAGTTGGCCTCCGCGTCGGCGCCCGGCAGCGAGGTCGGAGCCCCCTGCCGGCCGACCGGAGCGGTGGTGACCGGAGCGGCGGCCGGGGCCGCCGCCAGCAGCGACGTGGGCAGCACCGCGACCGCGGTGACCCCGCCCTGCTTCTGCTCCCGCAGCCGCACCCGCACCCCGTGCCGGTGCGCGAGGCGGGACACGACGTAGAGGCCGAGGCCCAGACCGTCGTCGCCGTCCGGGGCGTGCGGCTGCTCGGGGTCGAAGTCGGCCAGACGGCTGTTGAGGCGCTCCAGGCGCTCCTCGGTGACGCCGATGCCCTCGTCCTGCACGGAGAGCATCACCTCACCGCTCTCCAGCAGCCACCCGGAGACCTCCACCGGCAGCTCCGGCGGCGAGAACGCGGTGGCGTTCTCCAGCAGCTCGGCCAGCAGGTGGCTCAGGTCGTCGGCGGCGAAGCCGGCCAGGTGCGCGGCCGGCGGCAGCGCGCCGATCCGCACCCGCTCGTACCGCTCGATCTCGCTGACCGCGGCCCGCACCACGTCGACCAGCGGAACCGGCCCGGCGTGCTGCTGTCCGTGCTCGACGCCCGCCAGCACCAGCAGGTTCTCGCTGTGACGGCGCATCACGGTGGCGAAGTGGTCCACCTTGAAGAGCGTGGACAGACCCTCGGGGTCCTCCTCGCGGGCCTCCAGGCCCTCGATGACGGTGAGCTGACGCTCGACCAGCCCGAGGATGCGCAGCGCCAGGCTGACGTAGGGGCCCTCGTCCGAGTTCTGCGACCGGTCAAGCTCCTCCTGCGCGGACTTCAGCTCGGCGCGCAGCTCCTCGCGTGCGTCGGCCATCCGCTGCCGCTCGCCGATCAGGTGCTTGCGGTCGGCCTCCAGCGTGCTGATCCGCTCCTGGAGCGCCAGCGCGTGACCGTGCAGCGTGTTGACGGAGCGCACGACCTGGGCGAACTCGTCCTTGCGGCCGGTGAACCGGATGGGCTCCTCGTCCTCCGGCTTGTCCGCGAGACGCGCCGAGCCGAGGCGCAACACGGCCAGCGGCCTGGTCAGCGAGCGGGCCAGCCCGGTGGCGATGCCGACCGCGAGCAGCAGCAGCGCGACCAGCGCGGCGATGCGGATCTCCAGCTCGGTGACGTCGTCGGCGCGCAGCTCCTCCAGGGCCTTCACCCGGCCCTCGTAGAGCGAGGACTCGGCGCCGCGCATCAGGTCGAGGCGGGCGGACAGCGCGGCGGAGAGCTTCTTCGGGTCGGTGGCCAGTTCCTTGTCGTTCAGCACCGGCCGGTCGGTGAGGTTGCGCAGGTACTTGCCCGCGGTCTCGGACTCGCGGCCGGTGACCGTGGAGTCGAAGGCGTCCGCCGACTCCTCGGGGGCGTTGGCGCGGAACTCGGCCAGCGCGGCGTCCGAGCGGACCCGGGCCTGCTGGGCGGCCGAGGTCAGCGCGTCGCGCCGGGAGGCGTCGGCCGGGGCGAACACCCGGGAGGTCGAGGTGGTGCCGGTGACCGGGTCGTAGACCTGGGTGGAGGTGCTCGGCACCGCCAGTGCGGCCAGCAGCAGGCCGCGGGCGGCCGCCGCCTGCTGGACGGCGGTGTCCAGGTCGGCCAGCGCGTGCGCGCCCGCCCCGGCGCGCGGCGGCATGCGGTCGGCCAGCTCGCCGGCCAGGCGGTGCAGTTCCGCGATGGCCCTGGAGTACGCCTCGTGCGCTTCGAGAGCGCTGCTCTTGCCGGAGAGCGCCGCTCTCCGGATGCTCGCGATCTCGTCGAGGTCGGCCCTGAGCGCGGCCGGGAGGTCCGCGTCCTCACGCAGATCCTCTATCTCCCGGTCCACCCGGGCGCCGCGCTGCTCGGAGGGCGCCCGCGACTCGGGGCGTCCCGCCGCGATGTACGGGGTGACCTCGTCCCGCTCGTCGGCGAGGGCGTGGGCGAGGGTCAGCGCGTCCTGGGTCTGCGCGGTGAGCGTGACCAGGTCCTTGCTCTCGTCCAGCCGCCCCGCGGAGGAGAGGAGGGAGGGGGCGCCGGCTCCCGCGACGGCGGCGGCCACCACGGCCACCGCGACGATGAGCCGGTTGCGTACATGCGTGGGCCGGCCCCGGCCCACCTCGCCGCCGGCCGGGGCGGACGCGCCCGGGGTGCCGGTGGGGGTGGGCGAGTTCTCCGTGCCCTCGCGGGAGGCCTTCTTCTTGCCCGTACGCCGAGGCCGCGTCTTCTGCACCGGTGCTCGCATTCCTGACTCGTGTACCCAAGGCCCGGGTGACCTGCCGTCAACTGGGGCGACACTCACCCGGTACGGTTCCGGTTTTCGGTGTCCGACCCTCCCAGTGCCGGTGGGCGGTGACCGGTCATCAACCGCCCCGCCACCCGAAGGAGTGAACATCGGAGGGTAGTTGAGGGGCAAGTTCCAGCCTCCCACCCGCAGGGTCGTCCGGACGGGCGTCCGGAGCCCCAGGTGGACGACCGTCACGGACTTTGGCAGGATTCGCCGCCACGCCTTCACAATCGCACCGCAATCCCCACCAACCGGGCATCGACGCGGAGTTCCGCCGGGTGACGGTGGAGGTGCGGGTGTTCCCCCTGTTCCGAGAGCCACCTCCGGGGCGTGCGGGTGCAGACTGGGCGGATGCGCGCCGAACTTGCCTCCGAGCCCTCCGAACTCGGCTTTCCCAACGAGGACTTCGTCTCCGTCGGACTACCCGCTTCCGGTCTCGGCGGCGTGGTGGTGGTGCTCGACGGGGTCACTCCCCCACGGGGCGAGACCGGCTGTGCGCACTCCGTGCCGTGGTTCACCGCCCGGCTCGGCGGGGCACTGACCGAACTGTCCCTTTCCCGGCGGGATCTCACCCTGCCGGAGGTGCTGGCTGCCGCTGTCGCGCGTACGGCCGCGGCCCACGCGGACCGCTGTGACCTTTCTCACCCGCGCACGCCGCAAGCCACGGTGGCGCTCGCCCGTTGGGACGCCGGGACGCTGGAACACCTGGTGCTGGCCGACTCGGTGCTGCTGGTGGAGCGCTCGGGGGGAGACGGTGAAGACCCCGAGGTGACCGCCCTGACCGACGACCGGCTCGCCCGGATCCCCCGGGAGCGGCTGCGGTCGGCGGCGGTGGTCGACGCGACGCTGCGGAACAAGGAGGGCGGCTTCTGGACCGCGGCGGCGGACCCCTCGGTCGCGGAGCGCGCCGTCACGGGTTCCGTGCCGCGGGAGGGGGTGCGGTCCCTCACCGCGCTCACCGACGGGGCGACGCGGTGGGTCGAGGTCTTCGGCCGGGGCGGGTGGGCCGACGTGGTCTCCCTCGTCCACGCCCGCGGGGCGGCGGCACTCGTCGCGGAGGTCCGCGAACTGGAACGCGCCGACGCGCGGACCCGCCGCCTGCTGGGCCCCTCCAAGACCCACGACGACGCCACGGTCGCCCACATCGCCTTCTGAACCCGGGACCATCCCCGGCGGGAGGCCCCACCCCGCCCCGCTGCGGGCAATCGTGCCGCTGGGGCGGCGTCGGCGCAGCCGGCACGCACGCACCCGACCCCACCGCAACAAGGCCCAGGCGCGGGAACCGCGGGCGACCTGGCGGGGTCACGCAGCCCACCCGCTGCAGGCAATCGTGCCGCTGGGCGGCACGGGTGGGCGCAGCCGGCACGCACGCACCCGACCCCACCGCCACAAGGCCCAGGCGCGGAAACCGCGGGCGACCTGGCGGGGCCACCCGCCCCACCCGCTGCGGGCAATCGTGCCGCTGGGCGGCACGGGTGGGCGCAGCCGGCACGCACGCACCCGACCCACGGCCACAAGGGCCAAGCCGCGGTCACCGCCGCAGGCAGCACGTACGCACCCGTCCTCACGCCCGCGAAGCCCGGGCGCACGCACCGCCGCACGCACCGCGCACGCACCCGCCCCCCGCCCCGCGAGGCCCAGGCACGGTCAGCGCCGCGGGCAGTCCCGTACCGCCCCCGCCACCCCCACGTTGCAGCCGCCCCCCGCCGGGGCGAGCATGGCGAAAGGTAGCCCCGCCGCCGGAAGGACCCCGCGTGCGCAGACGCAGAGCCGCCGCCGCAGTGACCGCGGCCGCCGCCCTCACCGCCCCCCTGCTCCTCGCGGCCTCCCCCGCGCCGGACCCCGGAGGACCCGGAGGACCCGGAGGACCCGGAGGACCCGGGGAACCCAAGGACCCCGCGGCCGCCGCGACCACCCTCGCCGCCCGCCTCGTGCGCGCCGCGGACGCGAGGGACGCGCACGCCCACCTCGCCGCCTTCCAACGCATCGCCGACGCCCACGGCGGCAACCGCGCCGCCGGCACCCCCGGCGGCGAGGCCACCGCCGCGTACCTCCGCAAGGCCCTCCAGCGGGCGGGCTACCTCGTCACCACCGTCCCGTTCGCCTTCACCTACGCCGAGGCCCTCGCCGAGAAGCTGAGCGTCACCACCCCCGGAACGCCCCCGCGGGACGTCGACGTGGCGCTGATGACGTACACCGTCTCCACCCCCGAGGGCGGCCTCACCGCCCCCCTCGCCGCGCTGCCCCCCAGGACCGGAGGCGACGGAACGGCGGACGCGACCCCCGGCTGCGAGCCGTCCGACTACACGCCGCACGACGTCAGGGGCAAGGCCGTGCTGATCCCCCGCGGCGCCTGCTCGTTCGCCGAGAAGCAGAAGGCCGCCGCCACCGCCGGCGCCGTCGCCGCGCTGATCGTGAACAACGCGGACGGCCCGCTGCGCGGCACCCTCGGCGACCCCTCCGCCGCCGTGATCCCCACCGGCGGCGTCACCCGCGAGGACGGCGCGGCCCTCACCGCCGCCGCCGCGAAGGCGGGGACCACCGTCAGCCTCGACCTGCGTGAGCGCCGCGAGCAGCGCACCGCCCACAACGTGATCGCCGAGACCCGCGGCGGCGACCCCTCCCGCACGGTGATGGCGGGCGCCCACCTGGACTCCGTCGTCGAGGGCCCCGGCGTCAACGACAACGGCTCCGGCTCCGCGGGCCTCCTGGAGGTGGCCCTGGAACTCGCGCGGACCGAGCACCGCCCGGCCGACCGGGTGCGTTTCGCCTGGTGGGACGCCGAGGAGTTCGGCCTGCTCGGCTCCACGGACTACGTCTCCCAGCTGTCGCCCGGGGAACGCGAGCAGATCCGCCTGTACCTGAACTTCGACATGATCGCCTCGCCCAACGCCGCCCAGTTCGTCTACGACGGCGACGACTCGGACGGGGCGGGCGAGGGCCCCGGCCCCGCCGGTTCCGCCCAGCTGGAGCGCGGGATCAACGATTTCCTCGACCGCCGCGGCCTGCGCCACCTCGGCGCGGACTTCGACGGCCGGTCGGACTACGGCCCGTTCATCGAGGCGGGCATCCCCGCCGGGGGGACGTTCACCGGCGCGGAGGGCGTGAAGACCGAGGAGATGGCCGCCCTCTTCGGCGGCACGGCGGGCAAGCCCTTCGACCCCTGCTACCACCAGGCGTGCGACGACCTGGGCAACATCTCGATGAAGGCCTTCGACGTCAACATCGACGTCATCGCCCACGCCGTCGGCTCCTACGCCCAGGACCTGTCGCCCCTGACCGCTCCCGTCCCGGCGGCCGCCCCGGCCCCCGCCGCCACCACGGCGACCACCGGCCGCCCCGCCGAGGGCCCCCACCCGGGACACACGGGCGTCGCGCGCTGAACCACGCCTCACAATCTGACAGCGGGCCGGCGCCGAACCGCCGACACCGGCCCGCCCCACCCCCGCCGACGTCAGCCCAGCGCCAGCGCCTGCACCCGGTCGTACGCCCCGTTGAACCGGTTGTGGTCGCCGACGATCGGCCCGGTCGAGGTGTACTGCCACATCGTGTAGTACGACCACCCGGCCGGCAGCGTCCCCACCGCGGTGGCGTACCGCGCGACCCACAGCGGGTTGGTCGCGCCGAAGCCGCTGTTGTTGCCGGTGCACTCGGTCCACCAGCTCGTGGCGGTGTAGATCACCGCGTCCCGCCCGGTGCGCGCCTTGTAGGTGTTCACGAAGTCCCGGATCCAGGCCACCATCTGGCTCTGCGTCTTGCCGTAGCAGGACGCCCCGTACGGGTTCCACTCGATGTCCAGCACCCCCGGCAGGGTCCTGCCGTCGCGGGACCAGCCGCCCCCGTTGTCGACGAAGTAGTTGGCCTGCGTGGCGCCCGACGTGGTGTCCGGGGTGGCGAAGTGGTACGTCCCGCGGATCATCCCGATGTTGTACGAGCCGTTGTACTGCTGCGTGAACGAGGTGTTCTTGTAGTACGTCCCCTCGGTGGCCTTCACGTAGGCCCACTTCACGCCGCTGTTCCAGAGCGAGCCCCAGTCCACGTTGCCCTGGTGGCCGGAGACGTCGACGCCCTCGGTCTGGACGGCGTCCGCCCGGCCGTTGGAGGGGTCGCCCTGCTGCCCGTCGTGGGAGAGGACGCCCATGCCCAGATGGGCGGTGCCGCGGGCCGGGTACTTGGTCCTGCCGTCGCCGCCGCCATCGCCGTCGCCGGCGGCGTGGGCGGGGGTGACGGTGAGCGCGGCGAGGGCCGCGAGAAGCACGCCGGCGAGAACGGCGCGCGCGGGTCTGAGCACGGACATGCGAACCTCCGGTGAGGGGAACGGAAAAACGCCGCTTGGCGCGGACATGTCAGTGGTGCCGTCTCGAAGCTACGCCCGTAGACGTCCCCCGGAAAGAGCGCCTGCCCCCGCTCCGCGCCCGTGGATCAGCCGTTCGCCGATATCCGGCCACCGCCCTTGGCAGGATGGACGTCATGTCCACCACGCACGCCCCCGTACCGGACGGGGAGAACGAGACCTCTGACCAGACACCGGTCGTCGTGGACCGCCGCACCGGCCCGCACGGCGAGGTCGTGCTGCGCCGTCACGGCGCGCTGCTGCAGATCATCGCGAACGGCTGCTTCCTGATGGACACCTCGGACGGACGCTCCGAGCGTCTCCTTGTCGACGCGGCCGCCCGCGGACTCGACGGGACGGGAGCACGCGGGTCGCGGCGCCTGCTGATCGGCGGGCTGGGCGTCGGATTTTCGCTCGCACACGCCACCGCGGACGCCCGCTGGGACCGGATCACGGTGATCGAGCGCGAGCCGGCGGTGATCGACTGGCACCACTCCGGGCCGCTGCGACACCTCACCGCGGACGCCCTCGCGGACCCCCGGACGGAGATCGTCGAGGCGGACCTGATTCGTTATCTGGATGTGACTTCCCACACGTGGGACGCACTCTGTCTCGACATCGACAACGGCCCCGGATGGACCGTCGACGAGGGCAACGACAGCCTCTACTCGCCGGCCGGACTCGCGGCCTGCGCACGGGTTTTGCGGCCCGACGGGGTGCTGGCGGTCTGGTCGGCGCAGCCCTCCCCGGAATTCGAAGGTACCTTGCGGAATGCCGGGTTCCGGCAGGTGCGTACCGATGAGGTCCCGGTTGCCCGGGGAGTTCCGGACGTGGTGCACCTGGCTCTGCGGCCCGGGATGGCTCTTGCCGGGTGAATCCGCATACGCTGCCCCTTGGCGCCGATCATCGGCGCCAGGACCGCAGGCATGGGAATCACCCCACGGATTCCGGAAAGCACACCAGGGGCGGGCGATGGAGCAGACACACACCTCGCACAGCGGAAGCACGGCGACCTCACAGAGCGGAAGCACGGCGACCCAGGGCGCTCAGCGCAGAGTCCTGGTGGTCGAGGACGACCCGACGATCGTCGACGCCATCGCGGCCCGTCTGCGCGCCGAGGGGTTCCTGGTGCAAACGGCGGGCGACGGACCGGCCGCGGTGGACACCGCGGAGGCCTGGCAGCCGGACCTCCTGATCCTCGACGTCATGCTGCCCGGCTTCGACGGCCTGGAGGTCTGCCGCCGCGTGCAGGCCCAGCGCCCGGTGCCGGTGCTGATGCTCACCGCGCGCGACGACGAGACCGACATGCTGGTGGGTCTCGGCGTCGGCGCCGACGACTACATGACCAAGCCGTTCTCCATGCGGGAGCTGGCGGCGCGCGTCCACGTGCTGCTGCGCCGCATGGAACGCGCCGCCCTGGCCGCCGCCACGCCGCGTTCCGGCGTGCTGCGCCTGGGCGAACTGGAGATCGACCACGCCCAGCGCCGGGTGCGGGTCCGCTCCGAGGACGTCCACCTGACGCCCACCGAGTTCGACCTGCTGGTGTGCCTGGCCAACACCCCGCGGGCGGTGCTCTCCCGGGAGCAGCTGCTCGCCGAGGTGTGGGACTGGGCCGACGCGTCCGGCACCCGGACCGTCGACAGCCACATCAAGGCGCTGCGCCGGAAGATCGGCGCGGAGCGCATCCGTACGGTGCACGGCGTGGGCTACGCCCTGGAGACGCCGACGCCATGACCAGCGACCCGGTGGCCGGGCGACCGACGGGCCGGCGCAGACCTCACGGGCCGCCCTGCCCCCGGCGGGCGGCCATGCGGCCGTTCTCGATCAAGACCAAGCTGTGCGTCCTGGTCGTGGCCTCGGTGCTGATCACCACGGGCTTCCTGCTGATAGCGGTGCGGACGGCCACCGAACTCCGGTTCGTCATGGTCTTCTCCATGATCGCGACGCTGCTGATCACCCAGTTCGTGGCGCAGTCGCTGACCGCGCCGCTGGACGCCATGACGGGTGTCGCCCGGGCCATCGCGCACGGCGACTACGGCCGCCGGGTGTCCGAGGGCCGGCGTGACGAGCTGGGCGACCTGTCCCGGGCCATCAATCGGATGGCCGACGAGCTGGACGCGCAGGACCGTCAGCGCAAGGAGCTTGTGGCAAACGTCTCGCACGAGCTGCGCACCCCGATCGCCGGTCTGCGGGCGGTGCTGGAGAACGTGGTGGACGGCGTCTGCGAGGCGGACCCGGAGACCATGCGGACCGCGCTGCGGCAGACCGAGCGGCTGGGGCGCCTGGTGGACACCCTGCTCGACCTCTCCCGGCTGGACAACGGCGTGGTGCCGCTCAAGGCCCGCACCTTCGAGGTCTGGCCGTACCTCTCCGGGATCATCAAGGAGGCCGGGATGGTCGCCGCGGCCCGTCCGGGCCTCGCCTCCGGCTCCGGCACCCACACCCGCAGCGACGTCCACCTGCACCTGGACGTGCAGCCCACGCACCTGAGCGCGCACGCCGACCCCGAGCGGCTGCACCAGGTGCTCGCCAACCTCATCGACAACGCGATGAAGCACAGCCCGCCGCGCGGCCGGGTGACCGTACGGGCCCGCCCCGGCCCGTATCCGGGCTCGCTGACGCTGGAGGTCCAGGACGAGGGTCCGGGCATCCCGCGCGCCGAGTGGCACCGCGTCTTCGAGCGTTTCAACCGGGGATCGGCCGCCCCTTCGCACGGCCCCGGCAGCGACGGCGGCACCGGTCTGGGTCTCGCGATCGCCCGCTGGGCCGTGGAACTGCACGGCGGACGCATCAGGGTGGCCGAATCCGAGCGCGGCTGTCGCATGCTCGTCACCCTTCCGGGAAGCATCCCGGAAGAGGGTTGACGTAAAGTTCGGACCAAGACCCCTTCAAGATCCATCGGCGTTCGCGCCGGTGGGGGCGTGTGAGCACGTGGAAGGGGGGAACAGGCTCGTGCGGAGGCCGTGCGCGGCTTCCGCCGTCGCACCCGTACACACCTGTTTCATAGGGGAACCCCGGTTGTTTCCCGCCATTTCCGCCGCCGAAACACGCTCGCGGATGTGATGTGCGTGACGATGACCGGGCCCGGCCTGACCATCACTGCCGGGGAGGCGTAGCTTTGTTCCCGCTGTCCATAACCTTGTGAAGCGGAAGAGGGCGGTTGCCGCCGTGTCGCCACAGTCCCCCAGTAACTCGAGTGTCTCGACCGACGCAGGTTCGGCGGGTAAGAACCCCGCGGCCGCGTTCGGTGCCAACGAGTGGCTCGTCGACGAGATCTATCAGCAGTACCTCCAGGACCCGAATTCGGTAGACCGCGCCTGGTGGGACTTCTTCGCCGACTACAAGCCGGGCTCCTCCGCCCAGCAGTCCGCCGCGCCGGCCCCGGCCGCCCCGGCCCAGCCCGCCGCACCCGCCGCCCCGCGGCAGGCCGCGGCTCCGGCGCAGGCCGCCGCTCCCGCCGCCCCGCAGCAGGCAGCCGCTCCGGCAGCGCCCGCCAAGCCCGCCCCGGCGAAGCCCGCCGCCGCCCCGGCTCCGGCCGCGCCCGCGGCGAAGGCCCCCGCCAAGGCGAAGGCCGAGCCCGAGGCCGAGGCGAAGACGGGACCCGAGTACGTCACGCTCCGTGGCCCCGGCGCCGCCGTCGCGAAGAACATGAACGCCTCCCTGGAGCTGCCGACCGCCACGTCGGTCCGCGCGGTCCCGGTGAAGCTGCTGTTCGACAACCGCATCGTCATCAACAACCACCTCAAGCGCGCCCGCGGCGGGAAGATCTCCTTCACGCACCTCATCGGGTACGCGATGGTGCAGGCCGTCAAGGCCATGCCGTCGATGAACTGGTCCTTCGCGGAGAAGGACGGCAAGCCGACGCTGGTCAAGCCCGAGCACGTCAACCTGGGCCTGGCCATCGACCTGGTCAAGCCCAACGGCGACCGCCAGCTCGTCGTCGCGGCCATCAAGAAGGCCGAGACCCTGAACTTCTTCGAGTTCTGGCAGGCCTACGAGGACATCGTCCGTCGCGCCCGCGACAACAAGCTGACGATGGACGACTTCACCGGCGTGACGGTCTCCCTCACCAACCCCGGCGGCATCGGCACCGTGCACTCCGTGCCGCGCCTGATGCCCGGCCAGTCGGTGATCATGGGCGTCGGCGCCATGGAGTACCCCGCCGAGTTCCAGGGCACCTCCCAGGACACCCTGAACAAGCTGGGCATCTCCAAGGTGATGACCCTCACCTCGACCTACGACCACCGCACCATCCAGGGCGCCGCCTCGGGTGAGTTCCTGCGGATCGTGTCGAACCTGCTGCTCGGCGAGAACGGCTTCTACGACGAGATCTTCGAGGCGCTGCGGATCCCCTACGAGCCGGTCCGCTGGCTCAAGGACATCGACGCCTCGCACGACGACGACGTCACCAAGGCCGCCCGCGTCTTCGAGCTGATCCACTCCTACCGGGTCCGCGGCCACGTCATGGCCGACACCGACCCGCTGGAGTACCAGCAGCGCAAGCACCCCGACCTGGACATCACCGAGCACGGCCTCACCCTGTGGGACCTGGAGCGCGAGTTCGCCGTCGGCGGCTTCGCCGGCAAGTCGATGATGAAGCTGCGCGACATCCTCGGCGTGCTCCGTGACTCGTACTGCCGCACCACCGGCGTCGAGTACATGCACATCCAGGACCCGAAGCAGCGCAAGTGGCTCCAGGACCGCATCGAGCGCCCGCACTCCAAGCCGGAGCGCGAGGAGCAGCTGCGGATCCTGCGCCGTCTGAACGCCGCCGAGGCCTTCGAGACGTTCCTGCAGACCAAGTACGTCGGCCAGAAGCGCTTCTCGCTGGAGGGCGGCGAGTCCGTCATCCCGCTGCTCGACGCGGTGATCGACTCGGCCGCCGAGTCCCGTCTGGACGAGGTCGTCATCGGCATGGCCCACCGCGGCCGCCTGAACGTCCTCGCCAACGTCGTCGGCAAGTCCTACGCGCAGATCTTCCGCGAGTTCGAGGGCAACCTCGACCCGAAGTCGATGCACGGCTCCGGCGACGTGAAGTACCACCTGGGCGCCGAGGGCACCTTCACCGGCCTGGACGGCGAGCAGATCGCCGTCTCGCTGGTCGCCAACCCCTCGCACCTGGAGGCGGTGGACCCGGTCCTGGAGGGCGTCGCCCGCGCCAAGCAGGACATCATCAACAAGGGCGGCACGGACTTCACGGTCCTGCCGATCGCCATACACGGTGACGCGGCCTTCGCGGGCCAGGGCGTGGTGGCCGAGACCCTGAACATGTCGCAGCTGCGCGGCTACCGCACCGGCGGCACGGTCCACGTCGTCATCAACAACCAGGTCGGCTTCACCGCGGCCCCCGAGTCCTCGCGTTCCTCGATGTACGCGACGGACGTGGCCCGCATGATCGAGGCCCCGATCTTCCACGTCAACGGCGACGACCCCGAGGCCGTCGTCCGCGTCGGCCGGCTCGCCTTCGAGTTCCGCCAGGCGTTCAACAAGGACGTGGTCATCGACCTCATCTGCTACCGCCGCCGCGGTCACAACGAGTCGGACAACCCGGCCTTCACCCAGCCGCTGATGTACGACCTGATCGACAAGAAGCGCTCGGTGCGCAAGCTCTACACCGAGTCCCTCATCGGTCGCGGCGACATCACCCTGGAAGAGGCCGAGCAGGCGCTCCAGGACTACCAGGGCCAGCTGGAGAAGGTCTTCACGGAGGTCCGCGAGGCCACCGCGCAGCCCGTCCCCTCCGAGGCCTACGACCCGCAGGCCGGCTTCCCCGTCCCGGTGACCACCGCGATCTCCAGCGAGGTCGTCAAGCGGATCGCCGAGTCGCAGGTCAACATCCCCGACCACATCACCGTGCACCCGCGTCTGCTGCCGCAGCTGCAGCGCCGTGCGGCGATGGTCGAGGACGGCACCATCGACTGGGGCATGGGCGAGACCCTCGCGGTCGGCTCGCTGCTCCTCGAGGGCGTCCCGGTCCGTCTGGCGGGCCAGGACTCGCAGCGCGGCACCTTCGGTCAGCGTCACGCGGTGCTCATCGACCGCGCGACCGGCGAGGAGTTCACGCCGCTGCTGTACCTGGCGGACGAACAGGCCCGCCTGAACGTCTACAACTCCCTGCTGTCGGAGTACGCGGCGATGGGCTTCGAGTACGGCTACTCGCTGGCCCGCCCCGAGGCTCTGGTCATGTGGGAGGCGCAGTTCGGCGACTTCGTCAACGGCGCGCAGACGGTCGTGGACGAGTTCATCTCCTCCGCCGAGCAGAAGTGGGGCCAGACCTCCGGCGTCACGCTGCTCCTGCCGCACGGCTACGAGGGCCAGGGCCCGGACCACTCGTCCGCCCGCCCGGAGCGCTTCCTGCAGCTGTGCGCGCAGAACAACATGACGGTCGCCATGCCGACCTCGCCGGCGAACTACTTCCACCTCCTGCGGTGGCAGGTGCACAACCCGCACCACAAGCCGCTGGTGGTCTTCACCCCGAAGTCGATGCTGCGCCTGAAGGCCGCCGCGTCGAAGGCGGAGGAGTTCACCACGGGCGGGTTCCGTCCGGTCATCGGCGACGAGTCGGTGGACCCGGCCGCGGTCCGCAAGGTCGTCTTCTGCGCCGGCAAGGTCTACTACGACCTCGACGCGGAGCGGAAGAAGCGTGGTGACACCGAGACGGCGATCATCCGCCTGGAGCGGCTGTACCCGCTCGCCGGCGAGGAGATCCAGGCCGAGATCGCCAAGTTCCCCAACGCCGAGAAGTACCTCTGGGTGCAGGAGGAGCCGGCGAACCAGGGCGCCTGGCCGTTCATCGCGCTGAACCTGATCGACCACCTCGACCTGAAGGTCGGCGCGGACGTCCCCGCCGCCGAGCGCCTGCGCCGCATCTCGCGTCCGCACGGCTCCTCGCCGGCGGTCGGCTCCGCGAAGCGGCACCAGGCCGAGCAGGAGCAGCTGCTCAACCAGGTCTTCGAGGCGTAAGCCCTCCCAGCCCTCCAGGTAAGGCCCGGCCCGGGGTTCCCGGTCCGGGCCTTACCCTTTCTTCCGTAGCCGTCCAATGCGCAGGAGACACCACCCCATGTACTTCACCGACCGCGGCATCGAGGAGCTGGAGAAGCGACGCGGCGAGGAGGAGGTCACCTTCGAGTGGCTCGCCGAGCAGCTCCGCACGTTCGTGGACCTCAACCCGGACTTCGAGGTCCCGGTCGAACGCCTCGCCACCTGGCTCGCCCGCCTCGACGACGAGGACGACGAGTAGTCCCTCCCGCCCGACCGCGCGGCACGTCCCGTCCCTCCGCCCGCCCCCTGTGGGCGAGGCCGATACCGGGAGTGCCGACCCGCCCGTCACCCGCTCCCACCCGCCCCCTGCGGGCAATCGTGCCGCTGGGGCGATGGGGGTCCTCCCCCAGACTTCGTCCGGGGGTACCCCCACCTGCTCGAGCTAAGCCGAGAGCTTGGGGGTGGGGGTACCCCCTGGACGAAGTCCTTGGGGGAGGTGGGCGCAGGGGCCCACGTCCTCGCGACACGGCTCGCTCCATGAAACCTCAGTCCCTCCTGGGAAGGGGGCGGGTCGGGGGATCAAACGGTGCTGACCACCGGGGCTCAGCCCCGAGTCGCGCTGCGGCTGGCTCACGTGCGTACGGTGCCGTCGGCTTGCGCGTGGTGAGGGAGCCGCTCGCCGCTCGCCACGGAGGCTCGGGCCCTGCGGGAGGCAAGCCGCGGACGCCGGCAGGACGCGACGCACGCTGCGCAGAGGAGCCAGGACGGCCGGTGCAGGCCACAGGGGAACGGCAAGGCGCAGCCCCGCACGGCGGACGACCCTCCACGCCCGGTGAAGGCCGACGTCACGCCCGGGCACGGCGCAGCGCCCCGTACGCCACCCCCACCACCCCCTGCGCAACAAGCACCGCCCCGACCCCCACCACCCCCGCCCTCCCCCTCCGCACCCCGGTCACCACCGTCGGCACACCCACCCCCACCTGCCCCACCGCGAGCCCCATCGCCCGCCACCCCCCGCTCCACGGCATCCACGCCCCCAGCCGGCCACCCACCGCGACGTCGAGCTCCCCGAGGACCGCCTCCCGCCAGCCCGGCCACTCCACCCGCCGAGTGCCTGCATGCCCGCGCAGGGCCTCGCACAACGCCCCGGCGGAGCTCCCCGGCTCCACCCCCGCCGGCAACGCGACCCCCGTCCGCGTCAGCACCGCCAGCAGCCCCCGCAGCCGCGCCCCCGCGTCGGCCTCCGGGTCCGGCGTCCTCAGGCCCTCCAACAGCTCCGCGTCCAGCACCGGGTCCAGCCCGAGCCGCCCCACCAGCGCCAGCACCAACGCCTCCCCCTCCCCGGCCCAGGCCCCGCCACCGCCCGCATCGGCCCCGTCGGCCGCGAACCCGTCCCCGCTCCCGGCACCGCCGTCACCCGCCCCGCCTCCACCCACCCCAGCCGCTCCGTCCCCGCCGACCCACCACCCGCCCGTGGCCGCCTCCGCCCCCACCACCGCCCCGTCCTCCCGCCACGCGAGTCCCACCGCCCGGCGGAACCCGGAGGCCAGCACGAACCCGCTGCCCTCCGCGTCCCACCACATCCCCAGCACCGGCCAGGTCGCCGCCACGGCGAGCGCCGACGTCCAGCCGCCGACGACCCGTCCCGCGGACACCCTGTCCTCCGTCCCCGTCCCCGTCCACGGCGTCCGCTCCGGCACCAGCACGCTCCACCCCGTGCCGGCCCCGCCGAGCAGCATCCGCTCCCGCAGCAGCCGCGCGACGGGAGCCACCACCCGCGGCGCGGCCCGACAGAGCAGCAACGCCCCCGCCTCACCGGCTCCGCCCGTCCCAGCAGCCACACCGGCCCCGCTCGCCCCATCCGCACGCTCACTCACCATGATCGCCACGCTAGATGCGCCCAGCCGATTCCTCCCCCTTTGTTCACCCGCCCCAACCTCACTCGATAGAGCACCTTGACTTCCCCTCACCGCGATATATCGTGTTTTACAGAAGACGCGATACACCGCGTCCTGTCGAGGAGGTCCGCATGCCCGAGTGGTCCGTGACCGAGCCGCTCAAGCTCGCGTTCGACGAGCCCGTCACGTCCTTGCACATCCGCCTGGTCAACGGCGCCGTGAACGTGGTCGGCACGGAGGAGCCCGGCGCCCGCCTGGAGGTGTCGGAGGTCGAGGGCGAGCCCTTGGACGTCTCCTTCGAGGGCGGGACGCTGACGGTGTCCTACCGCGACCTCGCCTGGAAGGACTTCCACCGGCTGTTCAACCGCAGCTCCTGGCGCCGCCGCGCCGTGGTGTCCCTGGCGGTCCCGGCCGGCACGGCCGTACGGATCGGCACGGTCGGCGCCTCCACCGTGGTGTCGGGCATCAAGGCCCGCACCGAGGTCCAGGGCGTCAACGGCGACACCACCCTCGTGGGCCTGGCCGGCCCGGTGACCGCGGCGACGGTCAACGGCGCCGTCGAGGCGCAGGCCCTCACCGGAGACCTGCACTTCAGCTCCGTCGGCGGCGACCTCACCGTCGTCGAGGGCTCCAGCCCTTCCGTCCGGGCCGAGTCCGTCACCGGTTCGGTGATGATCGACCTGGGCCGCACCGGCCCCGCCGACCTCAAACTGACGAACGTCTCGGGCGAGATCGCCGTCCGCCTCCCGGAGCCCACCGACGCGGAGGTGCACGCGGACACCGCCGCCGGTTCCATCTCCAACGCCTTCGAGGACCTGAGAGTGGGCGGCAGGCCCGGCACGCGCCGGGTGACCGGCCGTCTCGGCGCGGGCAAGGGCCGCATCCGGGCGACCACCGTCTCCGGTTCGATCGCCCTGCTCCGGCGGCCCGCCGCACAGGACCCCGAGGCCCCCGACAACAGCTCGAGTGACGCCCCTACCGGGAAGGTGCTCTGACATGCCCCCCGTCTTCGCCCACGGCCGTCTGCGCCTCTACCTCCTCAAGCTCCTCGACGAGGCGCCCCGGCACGGCTACGAGGTGATCCGCCTCCTCGAGGAGCGTTTCCAGGGCCTCTACGCCCCCTCGGCCGGGACGGTCTACCCGCGCCTGGCCAAGCTGGAGGCCGAGGGTCTGGTCACGCACACCACGGAGGGCGGGCGCAAGGTCTACTCGATCACCGACGCGGGCCGCCAGGAGCTCGCCGACCGCAGCGCCGAGCTGGCCGACCTGGAGGTGGAGATCCTCGAGTCGGTCGCCGAGCTCGCCGCCGAGATCCGTACCGACGTGAGCAACGCGGCCGGCGACCTGCGCCGGGAGATGCGCGCCGCCGCGGGCCGCACGAACCAGGGCGCGGGTCCGCGGGCGGCGCGGGGCGCCGGCCCGAAGGGCGGCCCGTTCGGCCCGTTCACCGAGGGCGGCGGGTTCGGCGACAAGGACGCCTGGCAGGCCGCCAAGGAGGAGATGCGCCGGGCCCGCCACGAGTGGAAGGAGCAGGCTCGCCGGGCGAAGGACGAGAGCCGTCGCGCCCGCGAGGAGGCCGACCGGGCCCGCCGGCAGGCCCGGGAGGCCCAGCAGGAGGTGGAGCGGATCGCCCGCAAGGTCCAGGAGCAGGTGCAGGACCACTTCGCCCGTGGCGACTGGCCCACCGGCCTGCGTGAGGGTCTGTCCGAGCTCACCAAGGAGTTCGGCCAGTTCGCTCCGTTCGGCAAGAACGGCCCCTTCGGCAGGCCCGTCCCCGCGGAGGAGGACGCGACGCCCGCCGCCGCGGACTTCACCACGAAGCCCGCTCCCGCCCCCGTGCCCGACGCACCGGGCCCCGTCTTCGCTCCGGTGGCCGACGGGCTGGAGGTCGGCTACGCACCGCAGTGGGCCCACGAGAGCGGCACGGGTGACCCGTCCCGTGACCTGGAGCGGCTGCTGGACCGCTTCCGGGACGACGTCCGCGACGCCGCCCGCGACCACGGGGTCACCTCGGAGCAGGTCTCCGAGGCCCGCACGCACCTGGCCACGGCAGCCGCCCGCATCGCCGCGATACTCCACGCCCCGCGGCCCTGACCGACCCCGCCCCTGACCGAACCGGTTGCCTGGCCCCGGAGGCGCCTGACCGGGCGGGCGCCGCCGGTCGGCGCCTCCCGCCCGGTCGGAGCCGGGGCGTGGTCCTCTCAGCTCGCGGCGGCCTCTCCCCCGCCCCAGAGCACCCGTTCCAGCGCCTCCGGGGTCACTCCGTGCTCGGCGAGGACGCCGGAGGCGATGCCGGGGCCGCCGGCGAGGGCGAGCAGCAGGTGCTCGTCGCCGATGTGCCGCTCGCGGTGGGCGAGGGCCCCGCGCAGGGACTGTTCGAGGACGTTCTTCGCTCCCCGGGTGAACGGCCGGTGCCCGCGCAGTTTGCGGCGGCCTCCGAGCCCCTTCCGGCTGCCGAGCGCTCCCGCGCCATGGGTGGCCTCCACCCGCGAGACGATCTCGTCCAGGTCGATGCCCAGACCCGACAGCGCCTCGACGTCGGCGCCGGTGAGCCCGCCGCGACGTCGCGCCGCGGCGAGCGACTCGGCGACCGCTTCCCGCCGCTCGGCCAGCCCCAGGGCCGCCAGGCCGAAGGAGCCCCGGCTGCCGTCACGGTCCAGCAGGGCGAGCAGCAGGTGCCCCTCGTCCACCCGCTCGTCCCCGGCCCGCTCCGCGTGCTCGACGGCACCGGTGACCACATCCCGGGCGTCCTTGGTGAACCGTTCGAACATCACTGCCTCCCGTACTTCTTGTGCACGGCCTGCCTGCTCACACCGAGCTCGGCGGCGATCTCCTGCCATGACCAGCCCTGGTTGCGCGCGTTGCGCACCTGGACGGCCTCCAGTTGCTCCAGCAGCTTCCGCAGTGCGGTGACCGCACGCAGTCCCACGCGGGGATCGCGGTCCCCGGCCCGCTCGGCGAGGTCCGTTGCTTCCGTCATGCTGTCAACCATGGTTGACATGCCGACCTCTTGTCAACCCTGATTGACAAACCCGCACCCGCACCGGCACCGACACCGACGCCCGCACGACAAAACCTCCGCCGCCCGGTCCTGCACCGGGCGGCGGAGGTTGAGGTGAGCGCGGGGCCGTGGGTCAGCCCGCGGTGAGCACGATCTTGCCGAAGAGCTCCCCGGAGGCCATCCGCTCGAAGCCCTCGCGGGCGCGGTCCAGCGGCAGCACCTCGTCGATCACGGGCCGCACGCCGGTGGCGGCGCAGAAGGAGAGCAGGTCCTCCAGCTCGTCCTTGGTGCCCATGGTGGAGCCGACCACCTTGAGCTCCAGGAAGAAGATCCGGGTCAGCTCGGCCTTGGAGGGCGCGTCACCGCTGGTGGCGCCGGAGATGACGAGCGTGCCACCGGGCCGCAGCGACTTGACCGAGTGGGACCAGGTCGCGGCGCCGACGGTCTCGATGACGGCGTCGACCCGCTGCGGCAGCCGGGCCCCGCTCTCGACCGCCTCGACGGCCCCGAGCTCCAGGGCGCGCTTGCGCTTGGCCTCGTCGCGGCTGGTGGCGAAGACCTTGAGCCCGGCGGCCTTACCGAGCACGATCGCGGCGGTGGCGACGCCGCCGCCGGCGCCCTGGACCAGCACCGAGTCGCCGGGGCGGACGCCGGCGTTGGTGAAGAGCATCCGGTAGGCGGTCAGCCAGGCGGTGGGCAGGCAGGCGGCCTCCTCGAAGGAGAGCTCCTTGGGCTTGGGCAGCACGTTCCAGGTGGGCACGGAGACCTGCTCGGCGAAGGTGCCCTGGTAGCGCTCGGTGAGGATGGAGCGCGGCTCCCGCGGGCCGACGCCGTGGCCGGTCTGCCCGATGACGGAGTGCAGGACGACCTCGTTGCCGTCCTCGTCGACGCCCGCGGCGTCGCAGCCGAGGATCATCGGCAGCTTGTCCTCGGCGAGGCCGACGCCCTTGAGGGACCACAGGTCGTGGTGGTTGAGCGAGGCGGCCTTCACGTTGACGGTGGTCCAGCCGGGGCGCGCCTCGGGCGCGGGGCGCTCCCCCAACTCGAGTCCGTTCAGCGGCTGGTCACGGTCGATACGTGCGGCGTAGGCAGCGAACATGACCTCGACCCTAGGTCGCCCGCGGGCCTCGGGGAACCAT
Source organism: Streptomyces sp. NPDC056600 (assembly GCF_042792855.1). Classification (NCBI taxonomy): domain Bacteria; kingdom Bacillati; phylum Actinomycetota; class Actinomycetes; order Kitasatosporales; family Streptomycetaceae; genus Streptomyces; species Streptomyces sp. NPDC056600. The sequence continues at coordinate 132,746 of NZ_JBHTVQ010000006.1, read as the reverse complement.
CCGGCACTGTGACGTGGCCGTCACGGCCCGCGTGAGGCTGCCCACCGTCCCTGACGCCGCGCCGCGGCCCCCGGCGCCGCGAGGAGCGCCGGGGGCCGCGTGGGTACGCGCACGGGGTGCTGTCCGGTCAGGCCCGGGCGACGCCCTCGGCCCGCGCGGCCGCCGCCACGGCCGCGGTGACGGCGGGGGCGACCCGCTCGTCGAAGGGCGAGGGGATCACGTAGTCCGCCGCCAGGTCGTCGCCGACCACCGCGGCCAGCGCCTCCGCGGCGGCCAGCTTCATGCCCTCGGTGATCCGGGAGGCCCGCACCTGGAGGGCGCCCGCGAAGATGCCGGGGAAGGCCAGCACGTTGTTGATCTGGTTGGGGAAGTCGGACCGTCCGGTCGCCACCACGGCCGCGTACTTGTGCGCGATCTCGGGGTGGACCTCCGGGTTCGGATTGGCCATCGCGAAGACGAAGGCGTTGTCCGCCATGGAGGCCACGGCCGGCTCGGGCACGGTGCCGCCGGAGACGCCGATGAAGACGTCGGCGCCTGCCAGTGCCTCCTCCAGGGAGCCGCTGATCCCGGACTTGTTGGTCATCGCGGCGATCTCGGCCTTGACCGGGGTGAGGTCGGTCCGGTCGCTGGAGACGACGCCCTTGCGGTCGGCGACCGCCACGTCCCCGATGCCCGCCTCGAGCAGCATCTTCGCGATGGCGATGCCCGCTGCGCCCGCGCCGGAGATCACCGCACGCAGCTGGCCGAGGGTCCGGCCGGTCAGCCGCGCCGCGTTGCGCATCGCGGCCAGGGTGACGATGGCGGTGCCGTGCTGGTCGTCGTGGAAGACGGGGATGTCGAGGCGCTCGCGGAGCCGGTCCTCGATCTCGAAGCAGCGGGGCGCCGAGATGTCCTCCAGGTTGATGCCGCCGAAGGACGGGGCGAGCCGGGCGACGGTCTCGACGATCTCGTCGACGCCGGTGCAGGCGAGGGCGATCGGCACCGCGTCGACGCCGCCGAACTGCTTGAACAGGATGGCCTTGCCCTCCATCACGGGGAGGGAGGCCTCGGGCCCGATGTCGCCGAGACCCAGGACGGCGGTGCCGTCGGTGACCACCGCGACCACCGAGGACTTCCAGGTGTAGTCGTTGACCAGCTCGGGCTGCTCGGCGATGGCGCTGCACACCCGGGCGACGCCCGGCGTGTAGGCGAGGGACAGGTCGTCCTTGTCCCGGACCGGCACGGTGGCCTGCACGGCCATCTTGCCGCCCCGGTGCAGGGCGAACGCCGGGTCGATGTGGTCGAGGCCGTCGTGGCCCTCGGTGGTGTGGTCGGTGCGAGGATTGACGATCTCCGCTGACACGTGTCGTACCCCTTAAGGCTTCTTGGTTGAGGGTGACCGCTCCTTGTGAGGAGCGGGCGGGCACCGCGCACGACCATGGAGGGATGCCATGACCGGCCGCGCGCGACGGGCGCGCCGCACACGCGCCCCAGCCCCCGATGTGGGGTGTAAAGAACTTTCTTACCCGACGACGATCCCGGGGACGAGTCCATACCGGGAACCTCACACGCCAGTGACATGACTCATGCCCGAAAAGATGGACAAGTCGCCCCACTCCACCCACGACCGCCCGAGCCGCCTTCCAGGTCCGTCCGCATCCCGAGACGGACGGGAGATCTTTCGGTCCGTTCCGGATATGACCGCAGAAGTGCCGCCCATCTCCTGCCTGTTCTTGGCCTTTCGGGCGTGTCCGTTATGCGATTTTGACCTGGGAGTTCACCTGAACGGGTGAGTCCGAATGGCAGGATGCGGTCATTACCCCGCGCGACACCCAAAGCCGTGTGTTCGCGGCGGTGGCTCGCACTCCATCCACCCGCCGGAGGATCCCACCATGACCGCACGCCCCACCCGTCGTCCGTCCCGCGTGTCGCTGCGTCCCGCCGCGATCGGCGCGATCGCGGTCGCGGGCGCCCTGCTGCTCTCCGCCTGCGGCGACCAGACGGAGAGCGCCGCCCCGGCGGGCGAGAAGTCCTCCAACTCGTCCAAGGCGCCGCTCTTCGACAAGCTCCCCGCGGAGATCCAGAAGAAGGGCGTCATCGAGGTCGGCACCAACGCCGAGTACGCCCCGATGGAGTTCATGGAGGGCGGCAAGGTCGTCGGCGTCGACCCGGATCTGGCCGAGGCCCTGAGCAAGCAGCTCGGTGTCGAGTTCAAGTTCACCTCCGGCTCCTTCGACGGCCTGATCACCTCGCTGAACTCCGGCCGCTACGACATCGCCATGTCGTCCATCACGGACAACAAGCAGCGCCAGGAGGGCCTGGACGACAAGGGCAAGAAGCTCGGTGACGGCGTCGACTTCGTCGACTACTTCATCGCCGGCACCGCCGTCTACGTGAAGAAGGGCAACCCGGAGGGCGTCGACTCCATCGAGGCCCTCTGCGGCAAGACGGCCGCCGTGCAGCGCGGCACCACGTACGAGGACGCCCTGAAGGCCCAGTCCAAGAAGTGCAAGGACGACGGCAAGAAGGCCATCAAGATCGAGTCGTTCGAGAACGACACCGAGGCCCAGACCCGCGTGAAGTCCGGTGGCGCCGCGGCCGGCGTCAACGACTACCCGGTCGCGCTGGAGCTGGTCCGCAAGGCCAACAACGGCAAGGACTTCGAGATCGTCGGCGACCAGTACGACGCCGGCCCGTTCGGCATCGCCGTCGACAAGGACAACACCCAGCTCCGGGACGCCCTCAAGGCCGCCGTCGACGCGATCATCGAGGACGGCAGCTACCAGAAGGTGCTCGAGAAGTGGGGCGCCGAGACGGGCGCGATCGACGCCGCCGCCATCAACAGCGGCAAGTAGTTCACCGTCCGGACCGCGCAGGCACGAACAGCTCCACCGAAGGGCAGTCACCCATGACTGACAATCCAGTCAAGAAGGACACGGCACCCGCAGCCGTGCCGGGCTCACCGAGCCCTCAGGCCGGACCGGAGGCGATCCGGGCCATCCCGGTCAGACACTACGGCCGGTGGGTCAGCGGTGTGGTCGTGGTGGCCCTGCTCGTGGGGCTGGTCTACGCCTTCTCCCAGGGCAACATCCACTGGGAGGCGATCCCGCAGACGATCTTCGACCCGAGCGTGGTCGAGGGCGCCGGCGCCACCCTGCTGATCAGCGTCCTGGCCATGGTCATGGGTGTCGTGCTCGGCGTGATCCTCGCCGTGATGCGCATGTCCAAGAACCCCGTGGTCAACGGGGTGTCCTGGCTGTACATCTGGTTCTTCCGCGGCACGCCGGTCTACGTCCAGCTGCTGATGTGGTTCAACCTCGCGCTGATCTTCGAGTACCTGAACCTCGGTCCTTTCTACAAGGACGAGATGACGGACGTGATGACGCCGTTCATGTGCGCCCTTCTCGGTCTCGGTCTGAACGAGGCGGCGTACATGGCGGAGATCTGCCGGGCGGGTCTGCTCTCGGTGGACGAGGGCCAGACCGAGGCCGCCCACGCGCTGGGCATGAGCCACAGCAGGACGCTGCGGCGGATCGTGATCCCGCAGGCCATGCGGGTCATCGTTCCGCCGACCGGCAACGAGTTCATCAACATGCTGAAGACCTCGTCCCTTGCGTACGCGGTGACCTACACGGAGTTGCTGCGCGCGACCTCGTCGATCGGTTCCCGCAGTTACGCGGTGATGGAGCTGCTCTTCGTGGCCTCCATCTGGTATCTGGTCCTGACCAGCGTGTTCAGCGTGTTCCAGTACTACCTGGAGCGGCACTTCGCGAAGGGATCCAGCCGGACCCTGCCGCCCACTGTCTTCCAGAAGCTCAAGGCGAACCTCTTCGGTAGCCCCAGGACCGGAGGTGTCTCCGCATGACCGCCATGGTGAAGGCCGAGAACGTCCACAAGTCGTACGGTCAGATCGAGGTCCTCAAGGGCATCGACCTGGAGGTGAGGAAGGGCGAGGTGTTCTGCCTCATCGGCCCTTCCGGCTCCGGCAAGTCGACCTTCCTGCGGTGCATCAACCACCTCGAGAAGGTCAACGCCGGCCGGCTGTACGTCGACGGCGAACTGGTCGGGTACCGGCAGAAGGGCGACAAGCTCTACGAGCTCAAGGACAGCGAGGTCGCCCTCCAGCGCCGGGACATCGGCATGGTCTTCCAGCGCTTCAACCTCTTCCCGCACATGACCGCGGCGGAGAACGTGATGGAGGCGCCGATCCAGGTCAAGGGCGTCAGCAAGGCGGCCGCCCGGGAGCGGGCGCACCACCTGCTGGAGCGCGTGGGCCTGGGCGACAAGGCCGGGAACTACCCCGCGCAGCTCTCCGGCGGCCAGCAGCAGCGCGTGGCGATCGCCCGCGCGCTCGCCATGGGCCCCAAGCTGATGCTCTTCGACGAGCCGACCTCGGCGCTCGACCCCGAGCTGGTCGGCGACGTCCTGGACGTCATGCGGGACCTGGCCGAGTCCGGCATGACGATGGTGGTCGTCACCCACGAGATGGGCTTCGCCCGCGAGGTGGGCGACAACCTGGTCTTCATGGACGGCGGCGTGGTCGTGGAGTCCGGCGACCCGCGCGAGGTGCTGACCAACCCGCGGCACGAGCGGACGCAGTCCTTCCTGTCGAAGGTGCTGTGACGCCGCCCGGCCCAGGCGCCGGCACCGGTTGAGCACGTCCGAGGGGGCGGTGCGGGGCGACCCGCACCGCCCCTTCGCTTTTCCCTCCCGCGAGGTAATACCTTGTACTCGCGATCGGCCATTACCGCCGGGCGCGCGAGACCACGGAGCCCCGCGTAAGGACGACAAGTGGAACTGGCCTATTACTCGGATTACGCCGTCCGGCTGGTCAACAGCGAGGAGCCGGCCCGGGGCAAGGACGAGCTGACGTCGGTGGACGCCGTCCGGGACCTGTTCGGCGCGAACCGTTCCGCGGCCCGGCGGGCCACCGACGCGGACGTCACCCGGCTGAGGTCGGTGCGCGGCCGGCTGCGGTCGGTCTTCGAGGCGGCCGCCTCGGGCGACGAGACGCTCGCGGTCGACCTGCTGAACTCGCTGCTGCTGGAGTTCCCGGTGAGCCCGCAGATCTCCGGCCACGACCACCGCGACGAGGACGGCCGCCCGCTGTGGCACCTGCACCTGGCCGACCATCCGTCCAACGCGACGGCCGGCTACGCGGCCATCGCCGCCATGGGGCTGGCCTTCCACCTCACCGAGTACGGGGTGAACCGGCTGGGCCTGTGCGAGGCGGCGCCGTGCCGCAACGCCTTCCTGGACACCTCCACCAACCGCTCCCGCCGCTACTGCTCCGACCGCTGCGCCACCCGGGCCAACGTGGCGGCCTACCGGGCCCGCAAGCGCCTGGAGGCGGCCTCGCCGGGCCGGGCGCCGAGCACCGGCCGCACCGAGGAGAGCGCCCAGCCCAGCAGCGCGGGCACCGACCGCTGACCGGCCGGGCGCGGACGCACCCGCAGCAGCACCCGGGCCAGCACGAGGTCGGGCGGGACGACGCCGTAGTCGGTGCTGTCGCCGCCCGCGAACGCGTTGTCCCCGAGCACCCACCAACCGCCGTCGCGGCGCTCCGCGGCCCGCTTCACCACCAGCAGGTCCTGCTGGAACGGATGACGCAGCACCACGACGTCCCCGGGCCGCACGCGTGCCCCGTAGCGCACCACCAGACGGTCCCCGTGGCGCAGCGTCGGCACCATCGACGGCCCGGTGACCTCGGCCGTGCCGAAGGGCAGCAGGGGCCGCTCCTGCCCGCCCTCGCCCGGCGACTGCTCCGTCATGCCCGTTCCTCCTAGCTCGACTCCTCCGGGAGTCCCGGTCCCACCCCGTACTTTTGCCGTACGCCCCTGGGGGCACCCGCGATTTCCCGGGGCCTACGGAGTAATGTCCCACCTGAGAAGACGATCACGAGGAAGGATTGCTTCATGCTTTCCCGCCTGTTTGCCCGTAGCGTGAAGGTCAGCGCCCACTGCGACCTCCCCTGCGGTGTGTACGACCCGGCCCAGGCCCGTATCGAGGCCGAGTCGGTCAAGGCCACGCAGGAGAAGATGCAGGCCAACGACGACCCGCACTTCCAGACGCGCGCCACCATCATCAAGGAGCAGCGCGCCGAGATTGCCAAGCACCACGTCTCGGTGCTGTGGAGCGACTACTTCAAGGCTCCGCACTTCGAGAAGTACCCGCAGCTGCACCAGCTGGTCAACGACGCGCTGAAGGCCCTCTCGGCCGCCAAGGCGTCGACGGACCCGGCGACCGGTCAGAAGGCTCTGGACCTGATCGCCGAGATCGACAAGATTTTCTGGGAGACCAAGAAGGCCTGACCTTCACGGTTCCACGGGAAGGGGCCCGGCTCGTCACGAGCCGGGCCCCTTCGCGTGCGTACCGCCGCGCCCGTTCCCCCGGGCCGCGGCGGCCGGGTCACAGCCCTTGCCACTCCGGCTTGTGGGACCAGGTGTGGCGGAAGTAGTCCGCCAGCCGCAGCCGTGAGGCGGCGGCCTCGTCGACGACGACGGTGGCGTGCGGGTGGAGCTGGAGCGCCGAGGCGGGGCAGACGGCCGCCAGCGGGCCCTCCACGGCGGCGGCCACGGCGTCCGCCTTGCCCTCGCCGGTCGCCAGCAGGACCAGGTGCCGGGCGTCCAGGATGGTGCCGATGCCCTGGGTGATGACGTGCCGCGGCACCTGGGCGACGTCGCCGTCGAAGAAGCGGGCGTTGTCGGCGCGGGTCCGCTCGGTGAGCGTCTTGAGGCGGGTCCGGGAGGCCAGGGAGCTGCACGGCTCGTTGAAGCCGATGTGGCCGTCGGTGCCGATGCCGAGCAGTTGGAGGTCCACTCCGCCGGCCTCGGCCAGCGCCCGCTCGTAGGCGGCGCAGGCGGCGGTCAGGTCGGCGGCGCCGCCGTCGGGGCCGAGGAAGGCGTCCTCCTTGAGGCCCAGCGGCTCCAGCACCTCGCGCGCCAGCACCGAGCGGTAGGACTCCGGGTGACCGGCCGGCAGACCCACGTACTCGTCGAGCTGCGCGATCCGGGCCCGGGAGGCGTCCGCCCGGCAGGCCCGCACCAGCGCGGCCAACGCCTCGTACACCGGGAGCGGTGTCGAGCCGGTGGCGACGCCCAGCACGGCGTCGGGCTTCTCGCGCAGCAGGGACGCCATGGCGCCGGCGACGAGCTCGCCGCCCGCCCGCGCGTCGGGAACGATGACGACTTCCACGCCGAGGACCACCATCCTGGTATAGACCTATGGTTTAGACCAATCTAGCAAGAACGGCCGCCCGGCGGAACCGTCCGGGAGCGGTCCCACGTCCGGCCCGGGCGGGCTAGGCTTCACCGTGCGGGAGCCCACGCCTCTGCCCATGGACACGGCCCGGCGGCCGGTCCACAATCGGGTGAGAGGCAGGGACGCACAGACGCCGCCTTCCCCGCACAGGAAGGCGGACCGAGGAACCGGGCCTCTCTGCCCTGACTGCGCCCGGGTCCTCACCGGTCGGTTCCGGGCCGCACACCCGAGGGCCGAACGCTGCTCCGGGCTGCGGTGCCGGGAGGGTTGAGGGTCCCTTCCTGCGCCGCGGCCCGTGGGTGCGGCGCCCGCGCGCGGCCCGGGTACGCTCGCAGTCGTGCCCTCCATGAACGAACTCGTACGCCAGCACACCGATCTCGACGACACCGATCTCGAGTGGCTCCACCTGCTGGTCTCCGAGTGGCAGCTGCTCTCCGACCTCTCCTTCGCCGACCTGGTCCTGTGGCTGCCCACCCGCGACGGCGCCAAGTACGTCTCGGTCGCGCAGATGCGTCCGAACACCGGGCCGACCTCGTATCACGACGACATGGTGGGCCACCTGGTCCCCCGCGGCCGCCGTCCGCTGCTGGACGCGGCGCTGGACGAGGGGCGCATCGTGCGCGAGGGCGACCCGGAGTGGCGTGAGGAGGTCCCCGTCCGCGTGGAGTCGATCCCGGTGCGCCGCGACGGCCGGGTGCTGGGCGTCATCGCCCGCAACACCAACCTGCTGACCGTGCGCACGCCCAGCCGGCTGGAGCTCACCTACCTGCAGTCGGCGTCCGACCTGGCGCAGATGATCGCCGCCGGCGCGTTCCCCTTCCCCGACCAGCAGGTCGACATGGACGCGGCCCCGCGGGTCGGCGACGGGCTGATCCGGCTGGACGCCGAGGGCGTCGTCACCTACGCCTCGCCCAACGCCCTGTCCGCGTACCACCGGATGGGTCTGGCGGCCGACCTGGTCGGCTGCCACCTCGGCCGCACCACGGCCGAACTCGCGCCGTCGCGGGGCCCGGTGGACGAGGCGCTGGCGAAGGTGGCGAGCGGCTGGGCGCCCCGGGAGTTCGAGATCGAGGCCAGCGAGGGCGTCATCCAGTTCCGGGCCATCCCGCTCAAGCCCAAGGGCACCCGCATCGGTTCGCTGGTGCTGCTCCGGGACGTCACCGAACTGCGGCGGCGCGAGCGTGAGTTGATCACCAAGGACGCCACCATCCGGGAGATCCACCACCGGGTGAAGAACAACCTCCAGACGGTCGCCGCGCTGCTGCGGCTGCAGGCCCGCCGGATGGACTCCGACCAAGGCCGCGAGGCGCTCCAGGAGGCCGTGCGCCGGGTCGGCTCGATCGCCATCGTGCACGAGACGCTCTCGCAGACCCTCGACGAGCGGGTCGAGTTCGACGAGATCGCCGACCGGGTGCTCGCGATGGTCGCCGAGATCTCGCCGGGCAAGGTCACCGGCCGGCGCAGCGGGCGCTTCGGCATCCTGGACGCCGAGGTGGCCACCCCACTGTCGATGGTCCTCACCGAGGTGCTGCAGAACGCCCTCGAGCACGGTTTCCGTCCCGGCGACACCGGCGCCGTCGAGGTGTCCGCGGTGCGCGGCGGAACGCCCCGCGACGAGCGGCTGCTGGTGACGGTGCTGGACGACGGAGTGGGCCTGCCGGAGGACTTCGACCCGCACAGCTCCGGCAACCTCGGCCTGCAGATCGTGCGGACGCTGGTCGAGGGCGAACTCGGCGGCGCCTTCGACATGGTCCGGGTCGGCCCCGAGGGCGGCACCCGGGTGCTGCTGGACATCCCGGTCCGCACCCCGAAGTGACGTGACGCCCGCTCCCGTCCTGCGGGTCGGGACGGCGGGCGCGAACGGGCGGGGCCGAGCGGGGCGGGACATGGCTCGAGCCCCGGACCGAGAACGGTCCGGGGCTCGAGATCAGATCCCGGTTACTGCGCGCTGCGGCTCGGGGGCGGGAGATGCGTACACGCTGTACGCGCCGCCAAGCTCAGGCTGTCGCGGGGTGGGTTGTCAGGCGGAGGCCTGACGGGCCCGGTTGCGGGCGGCGCGGCGCTTCATGGCGCGGCGCTCGTCCTCGCTGAGACCACCCCAGACGCCGGAGTCCTGACCGGACTCGAGCGCCCACTGCAGACACTGCTCCATCACCGGGCAGCGGCGGCAGACGGCCTTGGCTTCCTCGATCTGCAGCAGCGCAGGACCGGTGTTGCCGATGGGGAAGAAGAGCTCGGGGTCTTCTTCGCGGCAAACGGCGTGGTGACGCCAGTCCATGGCTGCTACCTCTCCTGTGTATTCGTGCAAGTGCTTGTGAATGTGAACGCTTTCACGAAACCCCCAACAAGTGAAGGGCCACAGTCCGGTTTCCCGGGGAGGCCATCCTTGGCTTGGAGAGGGGTTCGGGGCTCTGGCGGGAGGCCGTCTGTCGGGCCGTCCCGAGCGCCACGTAGAGACTCGCAAACCTCAGCGGCGGATACAACCCCTTCCGGAAAGTTTTTTTTGATTCTTCGGTGTCTGCTAGGTCACAGCCGTACTTCCATGGGGTGGACCCTGCTCAATACGTTCGAGTGAAAGGTTTAAGGCAGGATCCACTCACACAATCACACGCAGTGCACGGCGTACGCCTGTGAACTTCACGCCCGTCCGCAGCCCCAGGTGGTCACCGTCCACCTGGAAGGGCAACGGGACCTTGGAAACCAAGGTGAACGCACTGAGATCGTGGAGCGACATCGCGTGCTTCCCGCGCGGCCCCCGGTCCGGCGTCGACGCCACCAGCTGGCTGCCGTAGCGCATCGCCGAAACCGTCGACATGCTGCTCAGACCCAGGACGTCCAGCCCTTTGTCGAACGACGCTCCGGGCGAGGGGTACAGCGGCTTGTTGCCGAGGTACGACCACGGGGCGGTGTTCGAAATAAGGGTCACCACGAGTCCGTCCACCGGATCCTCGCCGTCCCGCTGGAGGGAGATCGTCCCGCGGGTGCGGTGCGGGTCTCCCAGGAACTGGCGGAGCACCTGGCGTACGTACAGGGGGTGTGTGGACCGCCTGCCGCGCTCCCGCTGCTGCTCCACTCTCCCGACGACCCCCGCGTCGAAGCCGAGGCCGGCGCAGAAGGTGAACCAGCGCACCGGAGCGCCGTCGTCCCCGGTACCCGGGGCGGGCTCGGCCAAACCGAGACCCACGGTGCGTTCCCGTCCCTCGCGCAGGGCGTCCAGGAGGGCGCCGGTGGCCTCCACCGCGTTGTTGGGCAGACCGAGGGCGCGGGCGAAGACGTTGGTGGAGCCGCCGGGGACCACCGCGAGGCCGGGCAGGCGCTCCGGGTCGGGTCCGTCGTGCAGCAGTCCGTTGGCCACCTCGTTGACGGTGCCGTCGCCGCCGAGGGCGACCACCAGGTCGATGTCCTTGCTGCGGGCGGCGGCCCGGGCGAGGTCGTGGGCGTGGCCGCGGTACTCCGTGGTGACGGCCTCCAGCTTCACCTCGCTCGCCAGCGCGTGGATGAGGACGTCACGCGTCCGGGCGCTGGTGGTGGTTGCCGCCGGGTTGACCACGAGGAGTGCGCGCATGGTGTGCAGGTTACCTACTGATCGGTACCCGGCCCATACGGACGGTCCGGACGTACGGACTACCCTGGCCGTCGTGAGCGCTCAGCGGAAACCCACCCCTGCTTCCCCCTCCCCCGCCGGCCCGCCCGTCGCCCCGGAGAAGTCCGAGGGCCCGCGGCCCGGACGGCTGACCGCCGCCGCGGTGATCTCCGGGCTGGAGGGCCTCGCCCTGCTGGCCGGAGGCATCGCGATGATCGCCCTCGGGGCGGGCGACGGCGACGTCCGGTCCAGCGTCACCGGAGGGCTGACGCTGCTGGTGCTGGCCCTGCTGCCGCTCACGGCGGCGCGCGGCCTGCTGGCCCGGCGCAGCTGGAGCCGCGGCCCCGCGGTGATCACCCAGCTGCTGGCGCTCCCGGTGGCCTACAGCCTGCTCCAGGTCGACAGCGTGGCCATCTGGGCCGGCATCCTGCTCGGCGCCGCCGCCGTGGTGGGCCTGGTCCTGCTGGTCCACCCGGCGACGGCCCAGGCCCTCGGGGTGCGAGGGCCCGGCGGCGAGTAGGCCGGGCTTCCCGCTCCTCGGCCCACCGCTGGCTCCGCTGCTCGGCCCACTCCTGGCTCACTCCTCGACGAGGAGCTTCTCCCGGAGCTGGGCGAGCGTGCGGGCCAGCAGCCGGGAGACGTGCATCTGGGAGATGCCGACCTCCTGCGCGATCTGCGACTGCGTCATGTTCCCGAAGAACCGCAGCAGCAGGATGCGCTTCTCGCGCGGCGGCAGATCCTCGAGCAGCGGCTTGAGCGACTCGCGGTACTCGACGCCCTCCAGCGCCTCGTCCTCCGCGCCCAGCGTGTCGGCGACGGCCGGCGACTCGTCGTCGGTGTCGGGCACGTCCAGCGAGAGGGTCGAGTAGGCGTTGGCCGACTCCAGCCCTTCCAGCACCTCCTCCTCGGAGATCCCCAGCCGCTCGGCGAGTTCGTGGACCGTCGGCGACCGGCCGTGCGTCTGGGAGAGCTCGGCGGTCGCCGTGGTCAGCGACAGCCGCAGCTCCTGGAGGCGCCGCGGCACCCGCACCGCCCAGCCCTTGTCGCGGAAGTGCCGCTTGATCTCGCCGACCACGGTGGGCGTGGCGTAGGTGGAGAACTCCACGCCCCGGTCGGGGTCGAAGCGGTCCACGGACTTGATGAGCCCGATGGTGGCGACCTGCGTCAGGTCGTCCAGGGGCTCGCCGCGGTTGCGGAACCGGCGGGCCAGGTGTTCGACCAGCGGCAGGTGCATGCGCACCAGGCGGTCGCGCAGCTCTCCGTACTCGGGCGTGCCGGGCTCCAGCGAGCGCAGCCGGACGAACAGCGCCCGCGCGGCGCTCCGGTCCTGCGCCACCCGCTCCTCACGGGTCTGCCGACGGCCCGGGTCGCGGGACGCCCCGACGGCCTCGTGGTGCGACTGCCCGGCGGGCCGCTCGTGGTCCGACGCCGCCTCGTGGCCGTCCTCCGCCCCGGCGGACGTGGCGGAGACCGCCGCGTCCGCGGCCGGCTCGTGGCCGCGCTCGGCCCGGGGCGCGGTGCCCGCGCCCTGTCCGGCATCCCGGTCCTGCTCGCTCATCGCCCTGCCCGTAGCCCTTCCCCGAGCCCCCCGACGCCCGGTCTCCCCCGTCGTGCGAGGCCTGCCGGGCACGCCGCTCGGCTCCGTCGCCTCGTCCGGATGCGGCCGGGCCTGCCCGGGAATCCCGTCGGCTCCGTCCGCCCGTCCGCCCGCTCCGGCCGCGGCCCCGAGGGCGCCGCGTTCGTCGTCCCGCACCGGCCCCTCCCCGTTCCTCACGTCGTCCCGGGCCCCGCGCCGCGCTGTTTGTAGAGGCTGATCGACACGGTGCGGTCCTCGTCCACGGCGGACGAGACCTTGCCCGCCAGGGCCGACAGGACCGTCCACGCGAAGGTGTCGCGCGACGGGGCGTTCCCGTCCGTGGTCGGCGCCGAGACCGTGACCTCGAGCGAATCGTCGACCAGCCGGAACACACAGCTGAGGACCGAACCCGGCACGGCCTGCTGGAGCAGGATCGCGCAGGCCTCGTCCACCGCGATGCGCAGGTCCTCGATCTCGTCGAGGGTGAAGTCCAAGCGGGCGGCGAGACCGGCCGTGGCCGTCCGCAGCACCGACAGGTAGGCACCCGCGGCCGGCAGCCGGACTTCCACGAAGTCCTGGGTCGCGGGCTCGCCTGCGATCTGGGACACCCTCACCTCCAAGGTGGTACAAGCGTTTTCAGGTCCCCGGGAGTCGCCCCTCCGGGGTAACGCGATACATGGTTCAGCGGTGACGCTACCGCGCGCGGGACATTCCTGTCCCCGGGACCCCGTCGCTTGAACTCACTCCCAGTGAACACCTGTTCACGGAGCGTGTCCAGAGGGTGCGTCGTCGCACGTCGTCACTCTGTGCCGGGTTGACGTACCCATCCGTCACACCCGTCAACCGCGTCACGCGCAAGGGGTGCCGGATCGGTGCCGGGCAGCACGACGCCCCGCGCGGCGAACTGCCGGGCGAGGCATGGCGGGACGGGGCCGACCGGGCCGGCACGCGGAACGGTCGGCGGGATCAGCTACGGCCGCGGCGGTGGTGGTGGACGGTCCGTTCGCGCGGCACCTCGGCGGCGGGGGCCCGCAGGTGCTCCTCGTCGGGCGCGAACCCCTTGGCGGGGCACCCCTGGGACTCGCAGCGGCCGGGACGCCACACGGGCACGAACGTGCCCATCATCTTGTGACGCCGCACCACCATCGGTACGGGTCGCCCGCACGAGGGACAGACATATCGGTCACCGTCCATACCGCCAGGGTAGATCCCCCGGCGGAGCCCCGCACGCGGCCGGCCCGGCGCCCCTCGCCGCCCACCCCGAGGGCGCGGGACGCCGGGCCGGACCGCGTCGGTCGGCCGGTGCGGCGGTCAACTGGTGCGGCGGGTGACGAACTCGGCCAGGGCGAGCAGGCCGCCGGCCGCCTCCGGGTCGGGCACGGCGCGGGACAGTTCGTGCATCGCCCGCGCCATCCGGTCGGCCGCCTCGACGTGCGCCCAGTCCCGGCCACCCGCCTCCTCGACCGCCCGCAGCACGGCCTCCAGATCGTCGCCGGGCCCGGGCGGGGCCGCGTACAGCTGGGCCAGCCGGTCCCCCGCCGCGGTGCCGGAGGCGAGCGCGGCGACCACCGGCAGCGACTTCTTGCGCACCGTCAGGTCGGCTCCGGCCGGCTTTCCGGTGCGCTCGGGATCACCCCACAGGCCGATCAGGTCGTCGATCAGCTGGAACGCCAGCCCGGCATGGCGGCCGAAGGCGTCCAGCGCCCGGACCTGTTCCTCGTCCGCCCCGGCGTACAGGCCGCCGACGGCGCAGGCGCAGCCGAGCAGCGCGCCCGTCTTGGCCTCCGCCATGACCAGCACCTCCTCGACGGTGACCTCGCCGGGGTCGCGCCGCTCGAGGGCGGTGTCCGTCTGCTGGCCCTCGCAGAGCTCGATCACGCAGTCGGCGAGCCGGGCCGCCGCCGCGCGCGCCGCGGGGTACGGGTCCTCGACCAGCAGCCGGGAGGCCAGGGCTTGCAGGGCGTCCCCGGTCAGTATGGCCGCGCTCTCACCGAACACCGTCCAGGCCGTGGCGCGGTGGCGGCGGGTGGTGTCGCCGTCCATCACGTCGTCGTGCAGCAGCGTGAAGTTGTGGGTGAGCTCCACCGCGACCGCCGCGGTGACCGCCGCCCGAGCCGCCTCCTCGCCGGCCGGTCCGCGGCCTCCGCCCAGCGCGGAGGCCGCGGTCAGCACGAGCGCGGGGCGGATCGCCTTGCCGGTGGGGGCGGCCGTCGGGGCGCCGTCGGCGTCCTCCCGGCCGAAGTGGTAGCGGGCGATGCGGCGGATCTGGCCGGGGAGCCCGTCCACCGCGCGCAGCAGCGCCGGCTCCACGACCGCCTTGACCCGCTCCAGCAGGGCCGCCGCCTCCGGTTCGTCCTGGTCCGGACGGTCGCGGGCCCGCCCTTCCTCCGCGGCCCGTCCGTCGTCCGCGGCCTGCTCGTCCTCCGTGGCCCGGCGCGCCCGCGGCACGGTGAAACCGTCCCGCGCCCCCCGCGCTCCGTCCTGTCCGTCCCGTGCCTGTGTCGTCACGTGGCTCATGACCCCCCTCGGGGAACTCCCTTCACTTCTGTCACAGCGGTCTCCCCCCGCAATGTCCCCACCCTGCCGGGCGGGGACACCGCCCGGCAGGGGTCAGCTCACCTCCATCGCCCGATCTCCACGTTCTCCAGCACTCCGAGCGCGTCCGGGACCAGGACGGCCGTCGAGTAGTAGGTCGTCACCAGGTAGTTGATGACCGCCTGCTCGTTGATGCCCATGAACCGCACCGACAGGCCGGGCTCGATCTCGTCGGGGATCCCGGTCTGGTGCAGGCCCACGACGCCCTGGTCGTCCTCG
Source organism: Streptomyces sp. NPDC056600 (assembly GCF_042792855.1). Classification (NCBI taxonomy): domain Bacteria; kingdom Bacillati; phylum Actinomycetota; class Actinomycetes; order Kitasatosporales; family Streptomycetaceae; genus Streptomyces; species Streptomyces sp. NPDC056600. The sequence goes on along the minus strand of NZ_JBHTVQ010000006.1, from coordinate 117,534 downwards.
CCGGTACGCATCGCGATGATCGACGTGGTGCGCGCCTCGGTCACCGGGATCTTGTTGCACGGGTAGATCGGCACGCCCCGCCAGGTCGGCACGCGCTGGCCGCCGACGTCGACCGACTCCGGCACCAGGCCGCGCTTGTTGAGCTCGCGGCCGAAGGCGGCGATGGCACGCGGGTGGGCGAGGAACAGCTTGGTGCCGCGGCGCCGGCTGAGCAGCTCGTCCATGTCGTCGGGGCCGGGGACGCCGTCGTGCGGCTGGAGCCGCTGGTCGTACTCGCAGTTGTGGAGCAGGCCGAACTCGCGGTTGTTGACCAGCTCGTGCTCCTGGCGCTCGCGGAGCGCCTCCACCGTCAGCCGGAGCTGGTGCTCGGTCTGGTTCATCGGCTGGTTGTACAGGTCGGCGATCCGGCTGTGGACGCTCAGCACCGTCTGCGCCACGCTGAGTTCGTACTCGCGGGGCCGCGCCTCGTAGTCGACGAAGGTACGCGGGATGTCCACCTCGCCGGAGTGGCCGGCGGCCAGGTCGATGGCCCGCTCGCCGTACTTGTTGGTCCGCTGGGCGGGGATGGCGCGCTGGCGCTGCAGGTGGTCGCGCAGCGGCTCGGAGCGCTCGGCGACCTGCTCCAGGTCGCGGCGGGGCAGCGTCAGCACCGTGCAGCCGGTGACGGCCCGCAGGGTGTAGTCCCAGATGGACTCCGGGTCCAGGATCGACTGGTCGCCGAAGTAGGCGCCGTCGGCCAGGACGCCGAGCACCGCGTCCTCGTCGTAGGGGCCGGAGCCGACCTTCTCGACCTTGCCGTGGGCGAGCAGATGGACCTCGTCCACCTGGCTGCCGAACGAGGCGATGATCTGGCCGGGCGCGAACTCCCGCTGCCGGCAGCGCCGGGCGATCTCCTCGAGCACCTCCAGGTCCTCGAAGTCGCGCAGTGCGGGCAGTTCACCGAGCTCCGCCGGGATCACCTCGACCTGGTCACCCGTCTTGACGAAGGTGATCCTGCCGTCCCCCACGGTGTAGGTGAGCCTGCGGTTCACCCGGTAGGTGCCGCCCTGCACGTTCACCCAGGGCAGGGTGCGCAGCAGCCAGCGCGAGCTGATCTCCTGCATCTGCGGAGCGGACTTGGTGGTGGTGGCCAGGTTCCGCGCGGCCGCCGTGCCGAGGCTCTGCTGCGGCCGGTCCTGCTCGGTGCGGACCTCTTCGCCTACCGACATAGAGAAATGCCCTCCCGGTTGTGCCCCGCGCCGATGGAACGCGGCGGGGCCTGTTGACGAGCTCCACTTTCGACGACGCAGCGTGTCCGCACCATTACCCGAAAGAGCGGGACTGATCGCGTACTTGACGGGGCAGGTCTCGTCCTTCGGGTCCGGATGCGCCCCGAACACGCCCGCACGCTCCGGAAACCACCTCGGGAGTGGGTTCCGTTCGACCCGGCGGCGGTAGTAACCCTTCGCAAGCACGCGGTCACCGAGCGCGAAGGAGGGCGGCCGTGGCCAAGCCCATGGCGGCGAGGACGTTCCTGAAACTGCTGGAGGACGAGGGCCTGTCGGTGGAGGAGGTGGGCGACTGGCGGGATCACCATCGCAACGCGGCCGGGCCCTGGGGGCCGGTCCACGGAGTGATGATCCACCACACGGCCACCGAGGGTGCGCGGCGGACCGTGGAGATCTGCCGGGAGGGCAGGACCGGCCTGCCGGGTCCGCTGTGCCACGGCGTGATCACCAAGGACGGCAAGGTCCACCTGGTCGGCTACGGCCGCGCCAACCACGCGGGCCTCGGTGACGACGAGGTGCTGCGCGCGGTGATCGCGGAGCGGGCGCTGCCACCCGAGAACGAGGCGCAGGCCGACGGCAACCGGCACTTCTACGGCTTCGAGTGCGAGAACCGCGGCGACGGGGACGACGACTGGCCCGAGGAGCAGCTGGACGCGATCGCCCGGGCGGCCGCCGCGCTCTGCCGGCACCACGGGTGGTCGGCGCGGTCGGTGATCGGGCACCTGGAGTGGCAGCCGGGCAAGACCGACCCGCGGGGCTTCACCATGAAGTCGCTCCGCGAGCGGGTGGCGGAACGCCTCAAGTGACCTGGTGGGCGGCCCCTGGGTGAACCGTCGGCAACGCGCCCCGGGTGACCTCGTGCGGGCCGCGTCGGGGCCGGGGGGACAATGGGCGGGTGAGTGAGGTCCAGGTGCCGGGGCGGGTGCCGTCGCCGCTGGTGGAGGTCACGGACGGGCGGTTCGCCCGTCATGGGGTGCGGCTGCTGCTGAAGCGGGACGACCTGATCCACCCCGACCTGGTCGGCAACAAGTGGCGCAAGCTGGCGCCCAGCCTGCGGGCCGCCGCGGGCAGGCCGCTGGTGACGTTCGGCGGGGCCTGGTCGAACCATCTGCGGGCCACGGCGGCCGCCGGGCGGCTGCTCGGGTCTCGGACGGTGGGGATCGTCCGCGGGGACGAGCTGGCGGACCGGGAGCTGAACGCCTCGCTGGCGCGGTGCGTCGCGGACGGGATGCGGCTGTGCTTCGTCGACCGGGCGTCCTACCGGCGCAAGGCGGAGCCGGCGGTGCTGGAGCGGCTGCTGCGGGAGGCGGGCGCGCCGCCGGACGCCTTCGTCGTGCCGGAGGGCGGGAGCAACGCGCTCGCGGTGCGCGGGTGCGTGGCCCTGGGCGAGGAGCTGCGAGGCCGGGCGGACGTCGCCGCGGTGGCCTGCGGCACGGGTGGCACGCTGGCGGGCCTGGCGGCCGGGCTGAACCCCGGGCAGCGGGCGGTGGGCGTGGCGGTGCTGAAGGGCGGCTTCCTCTCGGAGGAGGTGCGGCGGCTCCAGGGGGAGGCATTCGGCGGGCCGCGGGGCCGGTGGGAGATGGAGAACCGTTTCCACGGCGGCGGCTTCGCCCGCGTCCCGGCCGGACTGGAGGCCTTCGCCCGGGACTTCGAGGACCGTCACGGCCTCGCGGTGGAGCGGCTGTACGTCGCCAAGCTGCTGTCCGCGCTGACCGCCCTGACCGAGGAGGGCGCCTTCCCGCCGGGGACCCGGCTCGCCGCGGTGATCACCGGGCGCCCGTTCCCGGAGGAGTGACGGGCGCCGCCCCCGAGGTGCCCCGTCCTCAGGGTGCCCCGTCCTCAGGTGCCCTGTCTCAGGTGCCCTGTTCCTCGCGGAACGCGGCGGCCTCCTCCAGGTCCAGCCGCAGCAGCAGCGTGCGCAGCATCTCGTCGTCGATGTACCGGGCGTCGCGCAGCCGCACGAAGACGTCCCGCTCGGAGGCGATGACCTCCCGGGCGAGCCGGCGGTAGGTGTCGTCGGTGTTCTCCCCGGTCACCGGGTTGGGCGAGCCGAGCCGCTCCCACACGGAGTTCCTGCGGCGCTCCATGACCCTGCGGAGCCGTTCCGCGAGGGGCGGCGGCAGGGCGTTGCGCTCGTCGGCCATCAGCTCCTCCAGCCGCTCCTCGGCGGCGCGGGAGGCCTGCGCCTGGGCGTTGGCCTCGACGAGGGTCTCCGCCTGGACGTCGCGCCCGGGCAGTCGGAACGCCCGGATCAGCGGCGGCAGCGTCAGCCCCTGCACGACCAGGGTGCCGATGACGGTGGTGAAGGTGAGGAAGAGGATCAGGTTGCGGCCGGGGAACTCCTGGCCGTCGTGGACGGTGGCCGGGATGGAGAACGCGATGGCCAGCGAGACCACGCCGCGCATGCCGGCCCAGGAGATGATGAAGGTGCCCTTCCAGGTCGGGTTCTCCTCCCGCTCGCGCACCCTGCTCGAGAGCAGCCGCGGCACGAAGGCGGCCGGGTAGACCCAGACGAAGCGGATCACCACCACCGTCACGAACAGCGCCAGCGCGTACCAGGCGAGCTGACCGGCGGCGTACTCGTCGCCCAGGTCCCGCACCACCACCGGCAGCTGCAGGCCGATCAGCGCGAAGACCGCCGACTCCAGCACGAAGGCGACCATCCGCCACACCGCGCCCTCCTGAAGCCGGGTGGCGAAGTCCACCTGCCAGGAGCGGTGGCCGAGGTACAGGGCGACCACCACCACGGCCAGCACGCCGGAGGCGTGCACCTGCTCGGCCAGCGCGTAGGCGAAGAAGGGGATCACCAGGGAGAGCGTGTTCTGCAGCAGCGGGTCGTTCATCCGGGTGCGCAGCCAGTGCAGCGGCACCATCAGCGCGAGGCCGACGCCGACGCCGCCGACCGAGGCGACCAGGAACTCCAGGCCGCCGCCGAGCCAGCCGATGCTCTCGCCGACGGCGGCGGCCAGCGCCACCTTGTAGGCGGTGATCGCGGTGGCGTCGTTCACCAGGGACTCGCCCTGGAGGATGGTGGTGACGCGGGCGGGCAGGTGCAGCCGGCGGGCGATGGCGGTGGCGGCGACGGCGTCCGGCGGGGCGATCACCGCGGCCAGCACCAGCGCGCCTGCGGCGGACAGGCCGGGCACGAAGGTGTGCACGATCAGGCCGACGAGGAGCGTCGCGAAGAGCACGTAGCCCACCGAGAGCAGCGCCACCGGCCGCTTCTGGGCCCGCAGGTCGAGGTAGGAGCTGTCCGTGGCCGCCGTGTACAGCAGCGGGGGCAGCACGAGCGGCAGGACGATCTCCGGGTTCAGTTCGTACTCGGGCATCCCCGGCAGGTACGACACCAGCAGACCGGTCGTGACCAGCAGCAGCGGCGCGGGCACGGGGCTCCGTCGCGCGAGCCCGGCCACGGCGGTGCTCCCCGCGATCAGCAGGAGCAGGGGCATCACATGCATCAGGTCCCGACCTCGCTCTGTACGGGTGCTCCGACCGCACCAGACGTAACCTGAGACCCATGAAACACTGCGCGCACGTCGACTCGCTGCCGCGGCCGGAACCGGCGCCGCGGTCGGACACCTGTGAGGGGTGCTTGGCGGCCGGCACGCATCCGGTGCAGCTGCGGTTGTGCCTGGAGTGCGGGAAGGTGGGCTGCTGCGACTCCTCGCCGCTGAAGCACGCGTCGGCGCACTTCGAGGAGACCGGGCATCCGGTCATGCGGACCTTCGAGCCGGGCGAGTCCTGGCGCTGGTGCTTCGTCGACCACGTACTCGCCTGACCTCCCCCGCCCCGGGGCACCCCCGAGGCATCGGAACGCCTCTCCCTCCCACCCGCCCCCCTGCGGGCGATCGTGCCGCTGGGGGCGGGAGTACCCCCTGCTCGAGCAAAGCCGAGAGCTTGGGGGTGGGGGTCCCCCCGGACGAAGTCTGGGGGAGGCGGGCGCAGGTCATGGCCTCCGCGGCGAGCGGTTCGCTCCGCGCCGCGCAAGCCCCTCCGGGAAGGGGGCGGGTCGGGGGAACACGAGGGTGCTGTCCACCGGGGCTCAGCCTGAACCGCGCTGCGGCATGGTTCCGTGCGTACGTGCCGTCGGCCGGGGCCAGGTGGAGCGAGCCGCTCGCCGCGGAGGCGCCGCCCTGCGCCCGCCCGTGCCGCCCCCTGGGCGGCCCAGCCGCCCGCAGCGGGCATGGAGGTCACGCGGGCACCGGGTCACGCGGTCAGGAGGGACTCCGCGGCGGCGATGCCGCAGACGCGGGCGGCTCCCCGCGTCGCCACGTGCACCGCCCCCCGCGCAGGGGCCTGCGGCAGGCCCATCTCGACCACGGCCGTGTCCGGCCGCGCCGCGAGGAGCACGTCCAGCGCCCGCCCCATCCACCCGTGCCGGTGCTCGTCCCGCACCACGGCGACGATCCGCCGCGCGCCCGCGGCGGCCAGCGCCTCCTCACCGGCGGTGTCGCCGCTGAAGTTGCCCGCCTCGGCCCCCGGCAGCCGGCGTCGCAGCTCCGCCGCGATGCCCCACGGCGTCTCGTCGCCCACCGCGATGTTGGCCACCGGCGTGAACGAGGCGACGTACGGCTCCCCGGTCAGCGGGGCGAACCCCTGCCCGCCCACGGTGCGCCGTACCGCCCGGCGCGCGGCGTCCAGGCCGACCTCGGGCGCGGGCGCCGGACCACGGGTGCGGGCGGCGGCCGCGGCGGCCGACGTCCAGGCCGCCAGCTCGCGCACCCGGCGCGCCGCGTCGGCCAGCCGTTCCTCCGCCAGTTCCCCCGCGTGCACCGCGTCCACCAGGGCGTCCCGCAGCCGTCGCACGGTGTCGTCGTCGGCGAGGCCGCCGCCCACGCAGATGGCGTCGGCGCCCGCCGCGACGGCGAGCACGCTGCCCCGCTCGATGCCGTAGGTGTCGGCGATCGCGCGCATCTCCATGCCGTCGGTGACGATCAGCCCGTCGTAGCCCAGTTCTCGGCGCAGCAGTCCCCCGAGGATCCGCTGCGACAAGGTGGCCGGGAACTCCGGGTCGAGCGCCGGGACGAGGATGTGCGCGCTCATGACCGCCCGCGACCCGGCGGCCACGGCCGCCCGGAACGGCGCGAGTTCGCGCTCCCGCAGCAGGTCCACGTCGGCGTCGATCCGCGGCAGCGCGTGGTGCGAGTCGACCGCGGTGTCGCCGTGCCCGGGGAAGTGCTTGGTGCAGGCGGCGACGCCGGCGGACTGCAGCCCCTCGACGTAGGCCGCGGTGTGCCGGGCGACCGGTCCGGGCTCGTCGCCGAAGGACCGCACGCCGATCACCGGGTTGGAGGGGTTGGAGTTGATGTCCGCGGAGGGCGCCCAGTTGAGGTTGACGCCGCACTCGGCGAGCCGTCGCCCCAGCTCGGCGGCGACCCGGCGGGTGAGATCGACGTCGTCGACCGCGCCGAGCGCGTTGTTGCCGGGGAAGGAGGAACCGGTGCGGACCTCCAGCCGGGTGACGTCGCCGCCCTCCTCGTCGATGGCGACGAGGACGTCCTCGCGCTCCTGCCGCAGCTGCGCGGTGAGCGCGGCGAGCTGCTCCGGGGATTCGATGTTGCGTCCGAAGAGGCCGACCGAGGAGAGGCCCTCGCCGAGCCGGCGCAGCAGCCAGTCGGGCGCGGTGGTCCCGGTGAAGCCGGGCTGGAGCACGGTCAGCGCGTCCCGGGTGAGCGTGTCCATGCGTGGTGCCGTGGTGGTCATCGGCGGGTCACCCCTTCACCGCGCCCGAGGTCAGCCCGGCGACGGCCCTGCGCTGCAGGAAGACGAAGACGATCAGGATGGGCAGGGCGAACAGCGAGGACGCGGCCATGGTGGCGCCCCAGTTGTCGCCGAAGATGGTCTGGAAGCTGGTGAGCCACAGCGGCAGGGTCTGCATCTCGACGTCCTTGTTGAGGATCAGCACCATCGGGAACTCGTTCCACGCGGTGATGAAGCCGAACAGGGAGGTCGCCATCAGGCCGGGCGCCAGCAGCGGGAAGATCACCTTGACGAAGGCCTGCGGCCGGCTGCAGCCGTCCACCATCGCGGACTCCTCCAGTTCCTTGGGCACCGCGGCGACGTAGCCGCGCAGCGTCAGGATCGTGAAGGGCAGCACCATCACCATGTAGAACGCGGTGAGCGGGAGCAGGCTGTTGAGCAGGTCGGCGTCGCGCACGATCAGGTAGATCGCGATGACCATGACCTCCCAGGGGGCCATCTGCGCGATCATGAAGACGACCACGAAGCCGCGGCGTCCCTTGAACTTCATCCTGGCCAGCGCGAAGGCCGCGGCGAGGCCGATGAGCAGGGACAGCAGCACGGCCGACACGGTGACCGTGACGGAGTTGCCGACCAGCGTCCAGAAGTGGTCCGCGCCGAACGCGGTGCGGAAGTTGTCCAGCGTGCCGTCGAGCGGCAGGAACACCGGAGTCTCCGAGATGATGTCCCCGCGCTGCTTGAACGCGGTGGAGAACATCCAGTAGACGGGGAAGACGAAGACGGCGAAGAGCAGCACGGCAAGGGTGCCAGGCCATGTGCGGGCGAACAGCGAGCGGTTCACAGCTCGTCCTCCCCTTGCTTGAGCACGGTACGCAGGTAGTAGGCGGTCAGCACCAGCAGGATGGCGATGGTCAGGAACGAGATCGCCGCGCCCATGCCGTAGTGCTGGTTGCCGGGACCCTCGACGAAGGCGTAGAGCGGGAGGATCTCGGTGAGCCGGTCCGGGCCGCCGCGGTTGATGGCGTAGACCTGGGTCAGGGCCTTGAAGACCCAGATGACCTCCAGGAAGGTCGTCGCCCACAGGAACGGCTTGAGGTGCGGGAAGGTCACCGAGGTGAAGCTCTTCCACGCGCCGGCGCCGTCCAGCGAGGCCGCCTCGTAGAGCTCCTTGGAGATGGTGGTCGTCGCCGCGTAGAGGTTGATCGCGACGAACGGGATCGACTGCCAGACGATCAGCAGGATGACCACCGAGAAGGTGGAGACCTGGCTGCCGAACCAGTTGTAGTCGGCCATGGACGTCCAGCCGAGCTCGGCCAGGATCCAGTTGACGACGCCGAACCGCTGGGCGAACAGCCACTGGAAGACGGTGGTGCCGGCGACGGTCGGCATGGCCCAGGCGAGCACCAGGCCGAGCAGCAGCAGGGTCCGCATGCGGCGGCCGAGGCGGGCCAGCAGCAGGCCGACCAGGGTGCCGAGGATCATGATCAGCACCACGTTGATCGAGGTGAAGACGATCGACCGCAGCGTGACGCGCCAGAACACGTCGCTGCCCAGCGCCTCCTGGTAGTTGCTGAACCCGGTCCACTCGGTCAGGTGGAGGATCAGCTGGCGCGGGTTGAGGTTCTGGAACGAGATGACCAGGTTCTTCAGCAGCGGCCAGCCCAGCAGCACCGCCGTCACCAGCAGCGAGGGGATCAGCAGCAGGTAGGGGGCGGACGACTCGCCGCGCCGCTTCGGGCGGCTCCCGCCCGAGCTGTTCGGGATCTTGACGGACACGGGGGACCCGGCAGCCGGGTCCGCGTCCACGCGCTCGGTCTGCGCAGTCACAACACTCTCCGTGAAGTCGTCGAGACGTGGCCGGGGGCGGCCGCAGCCGCCCCCGGCGTCACATCACTCAGCTGGTCTGCGCGAGACGCTTGTTGATCTCGCCCTCGACCTGCTTGGCGGCCTCGGCGGGCGTCTTCCCGTTCAGGACGGCCGTCAGGTACGTCTTGATCGGGTTGGGGTCGTTCTCCACCGGGGCCCAGTTCGGGATCAGCGGGGTGGTGCCACCGAAGGAGGCGGCCGGGGCGGCGGCCTCGGCGGCGGCGTTGCCGGTCAGGTTGGAGTTGAGCGCCTCCTTGTTGGGGAGGACGCCGTTCTCCTTGGCCAGCTGGCCCTCGTACTTGTCGGACAGGGCGAGCTTCAGGAACTCCTTGGCGAGCTCCTGCTTCTTGCTGCCCGCGGCGACGGCCAGGTTGGAGCCGCCGAGGAAGACGCCCTCGGGCTTGTCGGCGGTCTCACCCGGGATGGTGAAGTAGCCGATCTTGTCCTCGATGGACTTGTCGGCCTCGATGGCGATGCCGGCTTCCCAGCCCATGCCGATGAAGGCGCCGACCTTGCCCTTGCCGAAGACCTCACCCTGCTGCGGGGTGGCCTCGTCCTTGTCCTTGGGCGCCTTGGAGTAGGCCTGGAACTTCTTGTAGAGCTCCGCCGCCTCGGCGACCTTCGGGTCGGAGAGGTTGGAGACCCACTTGTCCCCGTCCTGCTTCACCAGCTCCGCGCCCTTGCCGATGGTCAGGCCGGTGAAGAAGTACCAGTTCTGGCCGGGCAGGTAGATCGGCTCGGCGTCGGTCTTCTTGTCGATGGCGTCCAGCGCCTTGAAGAACTCGTCGCGCGTCTTGGGCGTCTCCTTGACGCCGGCCTTGTCCCAGATCTCCTTGTTGTAGATCACCACGCGGTTGGCGAAGTACCAGGGAGCGGCGTACTGGACGCCGTCGTAGACGGAGGACTTGTTGAGGGCCTCGGTCCACTCGCCGCCGATCTCGGCCTTGAGGTCCGTCAGGTCGGCGAGACCGCCGGTGGCCGCGTAGGCCGGCGTCTGGGTGTTGCCGATCTCGATGACGTCCGGCGGGGTGCTCTCCGAGAGGGCGGTGGTGACCTTCTGCTGGATCCCGTTCCACTGCTGGACTTCGATCTTCAGCTTCGCGCCGGTCTTCTTCTCGAACTCGGCGGTCAGGTCCTTCTGCCACTGCTTGGGAGTGGATCCGTCCATCGCCCAGACGGTCAGGGTCTGGCCCTTGAACCCGTCCTTGCCGGACTTCGCCTCGTCGGTCCCGCCGTCAGAGCCACCGCACGCCGCGATGGAGACCATCATGCCCGCGACGACCGTCGCGGCTGCAAGCTTGCGCTTCACGCCACCCTCCTCAGGGATGCCACGTTCCCCCCTGCCCGCCTCGGTGCCAAGCGCATGTGTGCTGCCGCCGTGTACTGCCCGTGGGGCCGGGACCTGGACCAATGGTGTAGACCAGTAGGGGGAGCTTGGCCCAGACCAATAGGGCTGTCAAGCAGTCCGCAGCAGGCCGTGGGCGTCCGTGACGCTTCCGAGATATGCAGGGTTCCTGCGGGATTGGCCCTTCCCGGGGTCGGGAGGCGAGGATGCGCGACGAGGTAGACCAATCGCCGCGGTGACGCTATGGACTAGACCAAAGCGAACGACCGGCGGTATACAGGATCTTCGCGGGGATCACGGAGCGTAGGCGCTCTCCTCCCACCCCACGGAAGGCCCCGACGAGAGGCGGAAGATGAGCACCGAGGTCAGCAGCGCGGCCGGCGAGGGCGGAGCCGTCGTCCGCACCGCACGTGTGCCGAAGTACTACCGCCTGAAGAAGCATCTGCTGGAGATGACCGAGACGCTGCCGCCCGGCACCCCGGTTCCCCCGGAGCGCACCCTCGCCGCGGAGTTCGACACCTCCCGCACCACGGTCCGCCAGGCCCTGCAGGAACTGGTGGTGGAAGGGCGGCTGGAGCGCATCCAGGGCAAGGGCACCTTCGTCGCCAAGCCCAAGGTCGCGCAGTCGCTCCAGCTCACCTCGTACACCGAGGACATGCGGGCCCAGGGCCTCGAGCCCACCTCGCAACTGCTGGACGTCGGGTACATCACCGCCGACGACACCCTGGCCGGGCTGCTGGCCATGAGCCCCGGCGGCCGGGTGCTGCGCATCGAGCGGCTGCGCATGGCCGATTCCGAGCCGATGGCCATCGAGACCACGCACCTGTCCGCCAAGCGCTTCCCCGCCCTGCGCCGCAGCCTGGCCAAGTACACGTCCCTCTACACGGCGCTGGCCGAGGTCTACGACGTCCGGCTCTCCGAGGCGGAGGAGACCATCGAGACCTCGCTGGCGACCCCGCGCGAGGCCGGGCTGCTCGGCACCGACGTGGGCCTGCCGATGCTGATGCTCTCCCGCCACTCCCTGGACATGGGCGGCGAACCGGTGGAATGGGTGCGTTCGGTCTACCGGGGCGACCGCTACAAGTTCGTGGCGCGGCTGCGGCGTCCGGAGGCCTGAGCGACCGTTCGTCGCACTCCACCGCCCGCTTACCGATTCGCAACGCGGTGGAGCCTTCCCGCCTGCGTTCTTCGTCACTTACATTGCCGACGCCAATCAGCCAGAGGCAATGGAGCTGTCGATGTCCGAAACATCAGGAGCAGGCAGAGGGGCGGTGACCCCGGTGCGGGTCGTCATCGCCCTGTGCCTGCTCGCGCCCTTCGTGGCGATGCTGTGGGTGGGGTCCTACGCGAAGGTCGAACCGACCTTCATAGGCATCCCGTTCTTCTACTGGTACCAGATGGCGTGGGTGCTGATATCCACCGCCCTCACCATGGTCGCCTACGTCCTGTGGCGCCGCGACCAGCGCGCCCGGGCCGCCTCCGGTAACTCCTCCACCCAGGACGGGGGTGCGTCGTCGTGAACGAGGGCGTGAACGTCGTAGCACTTGTCGTCTTCTGCCTCTTCTTCGTCGCCGTCACGGTGATGGGCTTCCTGGCGGCGAAGTGGCGCAGGGCCGCCAACGAGAACTCGCTGGACGAATGGGGCCTGGGCGGCCGGTCGTTCGGCACCTGGATCACCTGGTTCCTGCTCGGCGGTGACCTCTACACCGCGTACACCTTCGTCGCCGTCCCGGCGGCCATCTACGCGGGCGGCGCGGCCGGCTTCTTCGCGGTGCCCTACACGATCCTGGTGTACCCGCTGATCTTCACCTTCCTGCCGCGCCTGTGGTCGGTGTCCCACAAGCACGGTTACGTCACCACCTCGGACTTCGTCCGCGGCCGGTACGGCTCCAAGGGCCTGTCCCTCGCGGTGGCGATCACGGGCATCCTCGCCACCATGCCGTACATCGCGCTCCAGCTCGTCGGCATCCAGGCCGTGCTGGACGTCATGGGCGTCGGCGGCGGCGAGAACACGCACTGGTTCATCAAGGACCTGCCCCTGCTGATCGCCTTCGGTGTGCTGGCCGCCTACACCTACTCCTCCGGCCTGCGCGCCCCGGCGCTGATCGCGTTCGTCAAGGACACCCTGATCTACATCGTGATCGCCGTGGCGATCATCTACATCCCGATCAAGCTGGGCGGCTTCGACGCGATCTTCGACGCGGCGGCCGGCAAGTTCGAGACCATCAACGAGGCCACCGGCAAGCCGACCGGCGCGGTCGTGCCGGCCGAACCAGGCCAGTGGACCTACGCCACCCTGGCCCTCGGCTCCGCGCTGGCGCTGTTCATGTACCCGCACTCGATCACCGCGACGCTGTCCTCCAAGAGCCGTGAGGTCATCCGCCGCAACACCACCATCCTGCCGCTGTACTCCCTGATGCTGGGCCTGCTCGCGCTGCTCGGCTTCATGGCGATCGCGGCCGGCATCAAGGTGGCCAACGGCCAGCTGGCCATCCCGCAGCTCTTCGAGACCATGTTCCCGAGCTGGTTCGCGGGCGTCGCCTTCGCCGCCATCGGCATCGGCGCGCTGGTCCCGGCGGCCATCATGTCCATCGCCGCGGCCAACCTGTTCACCCGCAACATCTACAAGGACTTCCTGAAGCCGGACGCCACCCCGGAGCAGGAGACCAAGGTCTCGAAGATCGTCTCCCTGCTGGTCAAGGTCGGCGCGCTGGTCTTCGTCCTCACCATGGACAAGACGGTCGCGATCAACTTCCAGCTGCTGGGCGGCATCTGGATCCTGCAGACCTTCCCGGCCCTGGTCGGCGGCCTGTTCACCCGCTGGTTCCACCGCTGGGCGCTGCTCGCCGGCTGGGCGGTCGGCATGGTGTACGGCACCTACCAGGCGTACACGGTCTCCTCGCCGACCCAGGCGCACTTCGGCGGCTCCGCCAAGGAGATGCCGCTGATCGGCGAGATCGGCTACATCGGGTTCACCGCCATCGTCCTGAACCTGATCGTCGCGGTGGTCCTCACCTTCGCCCTCCGCGCCCTCAAGGCCCCGGACGGCGTCGACGAGACCAGCCCGTCCGACTACACCGCCGACTCCGGCGACCCCGGCGTCGACCCCGAGATGCCGCCGCTCACCGCGGCCACGCACTGACCTGACGCCCAGGTCCTGTCCGACGGCCCCGCGCACCCCGGTGCGCGGGGCCGTCGGCACTCCCGGGGCCACCCGCCCGCCCGCCGGACCCCTCGGGCATGCTGAGCGGATGGACTTCACCATCCGCCCCGTCCTGGAGGGCGAGCACGAGACCCTCGGCGCGATCACCGCAGCCGCCTACCTGGACGACGGGCTGCTCGCCTTCGGCGGGAGCGACTCCTACCTGCGCACCCTGCGCGACGTGCGGGCCCGCGCCGCCGCCCCCGGCGCCGAGGTGCTGGTCGCGGCGGAGGGCGACCGCCTCCTGGGCGGCGTCACCTTCGTGGCCGGCGGCCCCCTGGCCGACATCGCCGCCGCGGACGAGGCCGAGATACGGATGCTCGCCGTCGCCCGTCACGCCCGCGGCCGCGGCGTCGGCGAGGCCTTGGTGCGCTGCTGCGCCGACCGCGCCGGCGCCCTCGGCGGGCGGCGGAGACTGGTCCTGTCCACGCAGCCGAAGATGCTCGCCGCCCACCGTCTCTACGAGCGCCTGGGCTTCGTGCGCGCGCCCCTGCGCGACTGGAACCCGGTCCCCGAGGCCACCGACATCGATCTGCTGGTGTACGAGCTCCCGATCTGACCCGGAGCGCCCCGTTCCGTCACCGGAACCTCAACAGCCGTGCGCGCGGGCGGTGTTGACGCGCGTAGCCCCTCGGCCCCACCCTTGCAGCGGCGCCACGTGATCGCGCGGCGCCGCCCCCACCGATCGACGGTCAGGAGGCCGGAATGATCAGACGCATGTCCCGCGCGCTCATCAGCTTTGTCATGATCCTGGCAGGTGCAGTGATAGGCGTCGGAGCCACCGCCGGCACCGCGCACGCCGACGAGTGCTACACGTGGAGCCGCACGCTCTCGGAGGGCACCAGCGGCGCCGACGTCACCCAGCTCCAGATCCGCGTCGCCGGCTGGGTCACCTCGGGAGAGCGGCTCTCCTACGACGGCGTGTACGGCGCCCGCACCAAGGCCGCCGTCGCCAAGTTCCAGTCCGCGTACGGTCTTGCCGCGGACGGCGTCGCCGGCGCGAACACCTTCAACAAGATCTACGCGTTGCAGGACGCCGACTGCACGCCCGCCCACTTCACCTACGCCGAGCTCAACAAGTGCAACTCGGACTGGTCGGGCGGCGCGGTGAGCGCGGCCACGGCCAAGCAGAACGCGCTCAAGACCATGTGGAAGCTGGAGGCCATGCGGCACGCGCTCGGCGACGTGTCGATCACCATCTCCAGCGGATTCCGCTCCTACACCTGCAACAGCAATGTAGGCGGCTCCTCCAGCAGCCGGCACCTCTACGGTGACGCCGCCGACCTGACCGGCTCGCCCAGCTTCTGCCGCCTCGCGCAGCAGGCCCGCACCCACGGCTTCTCGGAGATCCTCGGCCCGGGCTACCCGGACCACAACGACCACACCCACGTGGCGCTGGACCCGTCGCCGTACTGGTCCGCGCCGAACTGCGGCATCTGACCGCTCGCTGAAGCACCGCACGCACGAAGAAGGCCGGGCTGCCAACAGCCCGGCCTTCTTCGTGCTCGCCGCGGGACGCCCCGCGTCAGTCGTTCGGCACCACGGGGTAGCGCGGCTCGTTCTCCTCCATCTGCTTCAGCGCCTGCTTCCGCTCACGCTTGGAGAGACGGTCGATGTACAGGTAGCCGTACAGGTGGTCCGTCTCGTGCTGGAGGCAGCGGGCGAAGTAGCCGGTGCCGCGCACCTTGACCGGGTTGCCGTACTCGTCCTGGCCGGTGACCTCGGCGAAGTCCGGCCGGGCCAGGGAGGCGTAGGCGGTCGGCACCGACAGGCAGCCCTCGTTGCTGTCGTCGAGGATGCGGCGGTCGGCCGGCAGCTCCACCAGCTTCGGGTTGCACACCACGCCGACGTGGCGCACGCCCTCGTCGTCCGGGCAGTCGTAGACGAAGACCTTCCGGTCCACACCGATCTGGTTGGCGGCCAGGCCCACGCCCTCGGCGGTGCGCTGGCTGGCGAACATGTCGTCGACCAGCTTGCGCAGCTCGTCGTCGAACTCGGTGACGTCCTGGCACTCCCTGTGCAGGACCGGGTTGCCGACGACCGTGATCGGACGCGAGGTGCCGCGCTCGCGGTAGGCGCTCTCGCGCTCCTCGCAGTCCTGGGTGTCGATGACGTAACCCTCGTCGTCCACGGGGAGCACGCCCGCGTGCTGCTGATCGGTCTCCTGCTGCGCCATGCCCGACGTACGCCTTCCTCAGTGTTCCCGCCTCTGACAGAGGCATAGCCTACGGGGCCCGGCACGCCCGCGGCCCCCTGGCCGTCAGCAGACCTCTTCGAGGTCCCGCCAGCCCCGGGTGTCCGGGCTGTCGGCGACCCAGCCGTCCAGCAGACCGCGCACCAGGCCGGCCGGGGCGGCCACCCCGCACTCGCGCTCGGGAACCCACAGCTGCCCGTCGGTGCGGTGCCCGAGCGGGCCGGGCTGGCCGGGCTCGCTGTGGTCGTGCGGGTCCAGGTGCTCGCCGTCGCCCTCGACGGACGCCATCCGCGACTCCGAGCACATCCGGCACAGCAGCCGTACCGAGCTCGACCAGTCCTCGGCGGCGTATCCGGCGTCGGAGGCGAGCGCCTCCAGGGCGTCCCGGTCCTCCTCCGAGGCGGCCTCCAGCAGCACCACCCAGGTGGGCACCGGGGACGGCGCCCACAGCTCGATCTCGTCGAAGACCGGGAAACTGTGCCCGCCGGCCGTGGTCCGCTCGCCGTGCGGGACGCCGTCGTGGAGCACCACCTCGCCCCACCGGCGGCCGGAGGACGGCAGCGGGATGGAGAGCACCTCGATGCGCGCCGGGTCCAGACGACGGCCCCACACCACCTCGGCCTCGCCCTCCGGGGAGAGCCGCACGGCCGCGCTGCCGAGGTCCATCCCGGTGGGAGCCCCGGCGTCCGCGGCGCCGCCGGGCACCCGCAGGCCGTACTCCTGCCAGGCGCGGCGGGCCAGCGGCCAGTCCTGCAGGGCCGTCGCGGCGATGCCGACGTTCCACCAGTCGGGGGCCCCGGTGTCCCGGTCCAGCAGCGCCACCGCGCGCAGACCGGCGGCGCGGGCCTGCTCCCAGTCGTGCCGGAACTTGTGCAGCAGGGCCAGGTTGAACCAGGACTCGGACAGCCAGGGCTCGAGGTCGGCGGCGCGCGTCAGCAGCGCGCCGGCGTCCTCGTAACGGCCGTCCCCGATCAGCGTGAACGCGCGGTCCGTGGCCTGCCGCCAGGAGGCGGAGGGCCGGTGCCGTCCCTTGCCGAAGATCCTCACGATTCCCGCCTGCCAGTTCTGTGGAGCGGACCGGTCCCTGCCCCCGTGGGCCCGCTCTCCCGCATCCAACCACGGACGGTCGGACGGTCGCTCATTACCCATGGGTTACCCAGCCGGGGGCGGGCTCAGACCGGATTGCCCCGCGCTCCGTCGCACCGCCCGCACCCGGCGCCTTCGCACCCGCCGGGTCCCGCAGCACCACCTTGGCCAGCGACTCCACCACGTCGGGGGCGTAGGTCCCCGCCGTGCCCAGCCGCAGGTCCTCCAGGGCGCGCAGGCACGCCCCCGGGCCTCCGGCGCGCTGGGCCATCTCGTCGTAGGCGTTGGCGGCCCGCACGATGCGCGCCGCCCGCGGCTGTCGGGTCCAGGGCTCGGCCTGCGACTCGACGACCGCGGCCACCCGGGGGTCCACGCCCGTCTGGCGGACGACGGCGCCGCCGAGGAGGGCCGTGCGCCGCTGCTCGGCCGCCGACAGCCGGGTGGTGGCACCGTCGGGGACGGGGTCGACGAGGGCGAGCTGGCCGATGTCGTGCATCAGCGCCGCGTACTCCAGCACGGTGAGGTCGCTGCCGGTCAGCCCCATGTCCCGGCCGACGGCCAGGCTCAGCGAGGCGACCCGGTGCGCGTGGCCATGGGGGGTGTAGCCGGCCACCTCGGTGGCGCGGGCCAGGGAGGCGATGGTCTGCCGGTAGGTCGCCCGGACGGCGGCGTACCGGCGGAAGGCCAGCTGGGCCAGCAGCAGCGGGACGCAGAAGACCGGCAGCGCGAACAGCCCGGCGGCGTCCACGGCGAGGGCGATCACGATGCCCGAGGAGCCGGTGACCGAACTCATCCGGGTGGTCCCGCGCAGTTCCTCGCGCAGCAGCGGGCCGAACGCCCGGCCGGTGCGGGAGCGGTTGAGGACCGCGCCGGTCACCGAGTCGGCGAGGGCGGCGAGCAGCAGCACGACGATCACCGTCAGGACGTGCCACGGCCCGGGGCCGGGGGCCTCCGGCGCGGGCACGGTGAGCGGGCGGCAGCAGACGGCGATGAACCCGACCGTGAGCACCCGGCGGGCCAGGTGGTCGGCGGTGGGCCGTCCGCCGGGCCGGGGCCGGGCGATGTGCCCGATCCTCCCCGCGAGGGTGGCGACGGCGACCACGGCGACCGCCTGGGTGACGGAGGGCGGGGCCAGCAGGGCGTAGGCCAGCGCCGCCGCGGCCCCGACCGGGGCGGGATCGCGTTCCTCGGGCAGGCACTCGGGCAGCCGCAGCATCTCGCCGAAGGCGATGAAGAGGACGAAGACACAGGCGCTCTCGCGGCCGGCGACACCGTGCCAGAGCGCCTCGGCGAGGGAGACCGCGGCGAGCAGCGCGGCGGCGAGGTGGACCGCGGCGCGCGGCGCGGCCCCGGGGCGCGGGAGGAGGGTGCGCGGCTGCTTCACGGGCGACCGCCCTCACCGCGCGGGGCGGTCGGTCCGGCGCCCCGCCCGGCGACGCCGGCCTGGGCCCGCGCGGCGGGTGCGGCGGGTGCGGCGGGTTCGGCCGGTGGTGTGGGGTCGGCGGGTGCGGTGGGGTCCGTCGATGCGGCGGGGTGCGCCGGGGCGGGCGCCGTCGCCTTGCGGGCTCGGCCGGGCACCGGCTCCCGCGGCGCGGGGTCGGGGGCGGGCACCGGCTCCCGGGCAGCGGGAGCCGGTGCCGGGTCGTCGGAGGTGACGACGGGGTTCCAGCCGTGGCGGTCGAGCGCGCGGGTGAGGGCGGTGACCATCCGCGGGTCGAACTGGGTGCCGGCGCACCGGGCGAGTTCCGCCAGGGCCGTCGGCACCGGCCGGGCGCGGCGGTAGGAGCGGGTGGAGGTCATCGCGTCGAATGCGTCGGCGACCGCGACCACCCGGGCGCATTCGGGGATCTGACCGCCCGCCAGCCCGTAGGGGTAGCCGCTGCCGTCGAGCCGTTCGTGGTGGTGGAGGATGGCCGCCCGCGCCTCCTCCAGGAAGCCGATGCCGCGTGTCATCTCGTGGCCGTACTCGGGGTGCAGCTCGATCGCCCGGCGTTCCTGCGGTGTGAGCGGGCCGTCCTTGCGCAGCAGCCGGGTGGGAACGCCGATCTTGCCGACGTCGTGCAGGATGCCGGCGAAGCGGATGACCTCGACGCGTTCGTCGGCCATGCCGAGCTCGCGGGCGATCATCACCGAGGCCTGGCCGACCCGCTCGCTGTGCCCCCGGGTGTAGTTGTCCTTGAGGTCGACCGCCCGCACCAGGGCCCGCACGGTGGAGCGGTGGGCGGTGCGCTCCTGGTCGGAGTGGGCGAACACCCACCAGGTGACGTACATCGGCAGCAGCACCAGCAGGGCGGCGGCGGGGCCGTCCGGCGAGCGCCACAGGACTGCCATCAGCACGCCGGCCAGTCCGTGCACCGCCATCGGCGGCAGCGAGCGGACGAACTGCCGCCACCAGGGGTCGCGGGCCGGGAACCGGTCGGCCAGCGCCTTCATCCCGCCGTCCAGCAGCGCCGCGCACAGGCAGAAGACCGGTACGGCGAGGGCGGCGGCGGCCAGGGCGCGCGGGAGGTGGGAGGCGACCACGGCGTCGCGTCCGCCGAGCACCCAGTACGTCCAGGCGGTGGCGTGGACGGACAGGCAGAGCACGGCGGCGCGCCACAGGCGCCTCAGCAGTCTGGGCGGGTCGGCGACCGGGGAGAGCAGGGAGCCCGGCACCGCGACCAGGGCCGCGGCGGGCGGCGGGAGCAGGAAGGCGGCGGCGAGGAGCACCGGGTAGAAGGCGTCGATGCCGGCCCTGCGCCCCGCCTGCCCGCAGCCGGCGTAGACCACGGCCAGCAGCGTCACCGCCCACCACGGCGTCCGCAGTTGCGGGAGCGACACCAGGCAGGCGCCGGCGGCCAGTACGGCGGCAGCCGCGTAGACACGCGCGCCGGCCGGCACCGATGCCGCCGGAACAGACCCCATGGCGTCCCCTCCCCGGCCGGACCGGGGCGGTCCGGTTCGTGCCCGTTCTGCACCGGAGCGTAGAGCGGCCGAAAGGGGTGCGGGGGGCCTGATAGGTGAATCCGCGGGCCTATGACCCGCGGATTAGCACGTACGGGTGAACGGTCAGGAGTCGCCGGATGACGCGGGGGTCACCGTCGCGCCCTTCTGGTCGACATCCGGCATCGCGGAGCCGTGCGTCACCTCGCCCGAGCGGATCAGCTCGATGCGGCCCATCACCTTCGCGCGCAGGTCGGAGGGGACGTCGTCATGACCGCAGCACCGCTTGACCAGCTTCTTCACGGCCTGCTCCAGGCCGTACTTCTCCAGGCAGGGCGAGCACTCCTCGAAGTGCTCCTCGAACTTCGTGCAGGCCGAGTCCGGCATCTCACGGTCGAGGAACTCGTAGAGATGGTCGAGGATCTCCGCGCAGTCCGTCTCGTGCGGCTCTCCACAGCTCATGAGCCCGAGCCTTTCGCTTCGTTCGACTCTCCGGCGCCGGCGGGGACGAGCCCGCGGTCGCGGGCGTAGTCCTCGAGCATGCCGCGCAGCTGGCGACGGCCCCGGTGCAGCCGGGACATCACCGTACCGATGGGTGTCCCCATGATGTCCGCGATCTCCTTGTAGGCAAACCCCTCGACATCCGCCAGGTAGACGGCGATGCGGAACTCCTCGGGGATCGCCTGCAGGGCCGACTTCACGTCGGAGTCCGGCAGGTGGTCCAGCGCCTGGGACTCGGCGGAACGCAGACCGGTCGACATGTGCGACTCGGCGCGCGCCAGCTGCCAGTCCTCGATGTCCTCGGCGGCGCTGCGCTGGGGCTCCCGCTGCTTCTTGCGGTAGGAGTTGATGAACGTGTTGGTGAGGATCCGGTACAGCCAGGCCTTGAGGTTGGTGCCCTCACGGAACTGGTGGAAGGACGCGTACGCCTTGGCGTAGGTCTCCTGCACCAGGTCCTCGGCGTCGGCCGGGTTGCGCGTCATGCGCAGCGCGGCCGAGTACATCTGGTCGAGGAACTCCAGCGCGTCCCGCTCGAACCGGGCGCTGCGCTCCTCGGTCGTCTCGGTCGTCCGCCTGCCCTCGGCGCCCTCGGCGCTCGCGGGCTGCTCCGCGTCGGTCCCGGTGACCGGACCCACCTCCTCCAACGTCGTACCACTCGAATCGGAGAATAGACGACGTTCCCCCCCGGCCGCCCGCCGGGCTGCGCCGGTGCGGGTCGAGGGAAGCACCGACCATTCGAGGTCGGTGGCGCGACGACTGGGGCACGCGACGGATCCCATGCGGCGGATTCCTCCCGGGACGACTGGTCAGAACGTGTTGTTCTCCCCCTTCAACCTCACACTCCCCCGTGGCATTCCCGCCGCCTCGGAGTCAGTGGGCCGAACCCGAGAGCTGGAGGCCGATGACGCCGATGATGACCAGGCTGATCGAGACGATCTTCAGCACGGACACCACGTCCCCCATGAAGACCATGCCGTAGATCGCCGTGCCGGCCGCACCGATGCCGGTCCACACGGCGTACGCGGGTCCCACGTCCAGCCGCTTGAGCGAGAGGGTCAGCAGGCCGAAGCTGCCCAGCGCGAACGCGCAGAAGGCCATCGTCGGGTAGAGCCGGGTGAACCCGTTCGAGAGCTTGAGGCAGACCGCGAACCCGGTCTCGAGCAGTCCGGCGATCACGACCAGCAGCCACGCCATGGGGTGTCCTCCGCATCAATCACGTCCGTGACCGCTCCGACCGCTCCCGCGCCGCGGGGTGGCCGGTGGACGTGATTATGCCCGGAATCCCCGGTCAGTCCCCTTCGCGCCGCTCGCGCGTCGAGAGCAGTCGGCGCAGCGAGTAGAGCCGCGCCGGGTCGGCGTGGCCGTCGGCCACCCACCGGTCGAGGGCGCAGTCGGGCTCGTCGTGGCTGCAGGCCCGCGGGCAGTCCGCGGTCCCGGCCTCCAGGTCGGGGAAGGCGTTGATGACGCGGGAGGGATCGACGTGCGCGAGGCCGAACGACCGGACGCCGGGCGTGTCGACGACCCAGCCCGCGGCCCTCTCCAGCGGCAGCGCCAGCGCGGAGGTGGTGGTGTGCCGGCCGCGCCCGGTCACCGCGTTCACGTGGCCGGTGATCCGCCGGCGCCCCTCCGGCACCAGGGCGTTGACCAGCGTGGTCTTGCCGACGCCGGAGTGCCCGACGAAGGCCGTGACCTTGCCGGCCAGGTGTTCGCGGACCCGGTCCGCGGCCCCGCCGGTCTCCAGCTCCTCGCGGCTGGTGACCACGTACGGGATGTCCAGCGCCCCGTAGAGCTCGAGCATCTTGTCGGGGGAGGCCAGGTCGGACTTGGTGAGCACCAGCAGCGGCGTCAGCCCGCCGTCGAAGGCGGCGACCAGGCAGCGGTCGATCAGCCGCGGCCGCGGCTCGGGGTCGGCGAGGGCGGTGACGATGGCCAGCTGGTCTGCGTTGGCGACCACCACCCGCTCGTAGGGGTCGTCGTCGTCCGCGGTACGCCGGAGCACCGAGGCGCGCTCCTCGATGCGGACGATCCGCGCCAGGGTGTCCTTCGCGCCGGACAGGTCGCCGACCAGGGCCACCCGGTCGCCGACCACGGCGGCCTTGCGGCCCAGCTCGCGGGCCTTCATGGCCGTCACGACCGTGTCCTCGACCAGGCAGGTCAGGCGGCCGCGGTCGACGGTGAGGACGAAGCCCTCGGCGGCGTCCTCGTGCTTGGGGCGGATGTGCGTCCTCGGCCGGTTCCCCTTGCGGTTGGGGCGGCTGCGGATGTCGTCCTCGTCGGTGTGCTTGCCGTAGCGACGCATGACGTGCCTTACCGCCGGTCCTCGAGCATCCCCGTCCACAGGTGTGTGAAGTCGGGCAGGGTCTTGGCGGTGGTCGCCACGTTCTCGATCTCCACCCCCTCGACGGCCAGGCCGAGGATCGCGCCGGCGGTGGCCATCCGGTGGTCGTCGTAGGTGTGGAAGACGCCGCCGCGCAGCGCGCGCGGCCGGATGTGCAGGCCGTCGGCGGTCTCGGTGACGTCGCCGCCGAGCCCGTTGATCTCCTTGGTGAGCGCGGCCAGCCGGTCCGTCTCGTGCAGGCGCAGGTGGGCGACGCCGCGCAGGGTGGACGGCGAGTCGGCCAGGGCGGCGACAGCGGCGATGCCGGGGGTCAGCTCGCCGACCTCGGAGAGGTCCACGTCGATGCCGTGGATCCGGCCGGAGCCGGTGAACTCCAGGCCGTACTCCTTCAGTTCGCAGGATCCACCCATCCGGGTGAAGATCTCGCGCAGCCGGTCGCCGGGCTGGGTGGTGCGCTCCGGCCAGTCCGGCACGATCACCCGGCCGCCGGTCACCAGGGCGGCGGCGAGGAACGGCTGGGCGTTGGACAGGTCCGGCTCGACGGTCAGGTCGCGGCCGAGCAGGGCGCCGGGCGTCACCCGCCAGACGTTCGCCTCGCCGCCGGACTCGGGGGTGTCCACCTGGGCGCCGGCGGCGCGCAGCATGTCCACCGTCATCCGGATGTGCGGCAGCGACGGCAGCGTGGCGCCAGTGTGCCGGACCTCGACGCCCTGGTTGAAGCGGGCGCCGGAGAGCAGCAGGGCGGAGACGAACTGGGAGGACGAGGAGGCGTCCACCTCGACCGGCCCGCCGTCCAGGGCGCCGCCGCCGTGCACGGTCAGCGGCAGGGCGCCGCGGCCGTCGTCGTCGATGCGGGCGCCGAGGGCGCGCAGCGCGTCGATCACGCCGTGCAGCGGGCGCTCGTGGGAGCGGGGGTCGCCGTCGAAGCGGACGGGGCCGTTGGCGAGGGCGGCCACCGGCGGAAGGAAGCGCATGACCGTGCCGGCGTTGCCGACGTCGAGCGAGGCCGGGCCGGCCAGCGGGGCGGGGATGACCCGCCATGCCTCGCCGGCCTTGTCGCCGCCGGGGGTGGCGGCCGGCGTGGCGGCGGAGTTGGAGGAGATGGTCTCCTCGATGCCGACGCCGAGCGCGCGCAGCGCTTCGGCCATCAGCAGGGTGTCGCGGGAGCGCAGCGGGCGGCGGATCCAGCCCGGCTCGGAGGCCAGGGCGGCCAGCACCAGCGCGCGGTTGGTGACCGATTTCGATCCCGGCACGTGGACCGTCGCGTCGACGGGCCCGCTCGCGGTGGGGGCGGGCCAGAGATCGGTCTGCTGCGCGGAGTGAACGGTCATACAGCCCACTCTAGTGGCTGGCCGCACAGGAGATTCCTGATCAAAAGCGCGGAAATATCGTCGAAACAGGTCCGTGGTAGCGGCTTTCCGCACGCCGGAGGCCCACAGTGCGAGACGCGGACGCTCAGAGGCCGAGCAGCCAGCGCGCTCCGCCCGTCAGGGAGCAGAGCGACACGACGTGGAAGAGGAAGAGCCACAGCGCGGGCGGGGTGCCGGTGAGGGAGGCCAGCTGGTCGGCGTCGGACGCGCCGGTGGGGTTGCGGCGCCGCTCCCGCTGGAGCTCGAAGGCCGGCCGGACGCCGCCCAGCAGCAGGAACCACACCACCGCGTAGGCGAACGCGGCCTGCACCTGGGGGCCCGCCTGCCAGGACACCAGCAGGAACAGGGCGCCGGTGAGCAGCACCGTGAGCACGCCGTACACGTTGCGGATCATCACCAGCATGACCAGCAGCAGCGCGGTGGCCAGCCACAGCAGGAGCGTGATCCGGCCCTCCGAGAGCAGCGCCGCGCCGCCCAGGCCCAGCAGCGGCGGGGCGGTGTAGCCGGCCAGCGCGGTGAGCACCATGCCGAGCCCGCGGGGCTTGCCCCGGCTGACGGTGAGGCCGCTGGTGTCGGAGTGCAGCCGTATCCCGGTGAGCGTGCGGCCGGTGAGCAGGGCCACCAGGGCGTGGCCGCCCTCGTGCGCGATGGTGACGGCGTTGCGCGCCACCCGCCAGACGGCGTTCGGCAGCACCACGGCCAGGGCGGCCGCGGCGGTGGCGACCACCACCCACAGGTCGGGGTCGGGCTGGCGGCCGAGCACCTGGTCCATCGCTGGGGTCTCCTTCGCGGGATGGGCGTGCGGTGGGGGCACGCGGTCCGTGCGGCGTCTTCCGGAAGCCGGTGGCCCGGGCGGCGCCCGGCCTGGCAGTGTGGCACGTATGTGCGGACGGTATGCATCCTCGCGGGCTCCGGAGGACCTCGCGGACATCTTCGGCGTCGAGGCCGGACTCCCCTCGCTGCGACCCGGCCCGGGCACGCCGGGCGACGATCCCGAGGAGTCCTCCACCCCCGGGCACGAACCCGGCTCCCCCGACTACAACGTCGCCCCGACCAAGGAGGTGTTCGCCGTCCTGGACCGCCCGGTCAAGGGGTCCGGCGATCCCCGGCCGGTGCGGCAGCTGCGCCGCCTGAAGTGGGGTCTGGTGCCCAGCTGGGCCAAGTCCCCCGACGGCGCGGCCCGCATGATCAACGCGCGGGCCGAGACGGTGCACGAGAAGCCCTCCTACCGCCGGGCCTTCGCCACCCGCCGGTGCGTGCTGCCCGCCGACGGCTACTACGAGTGGGTCACCGGCAAGGAGGAGCGGGACCTGGAGGTCGAGGGGCGGCGGAAGCGTCCGCGCAAGCAGCCGTACTTCGTCACGCCGGCCGACGGCTCCGTCTTCGCCATGGCGGGGCTCTACGAGTTCTGGCGCGACCGCACCCTGCCGGACGACCATCCGCTGGCCTGGTGGGCGACCTGCTCGGTCATCACCACCGAGGCGGAGACCTCACCACTGGCCGTCGCCCCGGCCGAGGGGCCGCGGACCCTGGCGGAGATCCACCCGCGGATGCCGCTGATGCTCACGGCGGACCGCTGGGACGCCTGGCTCGACCCGCGCCGAGACGACCCGGACGAGCTGCGCGGCCTGCTCACCCCGCCGCCGGCCGGCCTGATGCGCGCCTACCCGGTGTCCACGGCGGTCAGCAACGTCCGCAACAACGGGCCGGAGCTGCTGAAGGAGCTGGCGGGGCCGGAGGAGGGCACACTCTTCTGACGTGAGCCCCGATCACCCCGGTCGCCCCGATCACCCCGGTCGCCGCGGTCGCCCTGGTGGCCGCGGTCGCCTTGGTGGCCGCGGTCGCCGTGATCTTTCCGAGCGTCCCGAGGCAGGAACCGTGCGCGACCCCGAGACCGAACCCGACACCGACGCGGCGACCGAGCCCGGCACCGACGCCGGCCTCGGGACCGAGCTGGTGGACACCGAGGCCGGGCAGGCCCGGATCACCTGGCGGCGGGCGGCGGACGCCCGGCTGGTCCTGGCCGTGAGCCACGGCGCCGGGGGCGGCATCGAGGCGCGGGACCTGCGGGCGCTGGCGGAGACGCTGCCCGGGCACGGAGTGAGCGTGGCGCTGGTCGAGCAGCCGTGGCGGGTGGCGGGGAAGAAGGTGGCCCCGGCGCCCCGGACGCTGGACACCGGGTGGCGCGGGGTGTGGCCGGCCCTGGTGCGCGAGGGGCTTCCGGTGGTGTCCGGCGGCCGCAGCGCGGGAGCCCGGGTGGCCTGCCGGACCGCCGGGGAACTGGGCGCGGCCGCGGTGCTGGCGCTGAGCTTCCCGCTGCACCCGCCGGGGCGGCCCGAGCGGTCCCGGGCCGAGGAGCTGGCGGGGGTGACGGTGCCGCTGCTGGTCGTCCAGGGCGGCGCCGACCCGTTCGGGCGTCCCGAGGAGTTCCCCGCCGGCCTGCGCCCCGCCGCGGTGGTCCCGCACGCCGACCACGGCTTCGCCGTCCCCAGGCGCGCCCCCCTGACCCAGGACGACGCCCTCCGCCTCGTCACCGACGCGGTGACCGCCTGGACCGCCACCTTGGCGTGACGTCCGGTCGGTGGCGGCGTGACGCCCGGGCCGGACCGGACCGGTGAGCGGCGTGACGTCCGGACCGGACCGGTGAGCGGCGTGACGTCCGGACCGGACCGGTGAGCGGCGTGACGTCCGGTCGGTGGCGGCGTGGGCTCATGCCGGGTCGCGGCGGGGGAGGGTGGTGCGGACCAGGTCGGCGGCGGAGGTGCCGGGAGGCGGTGGGGCGAGGAGACAGGACAGGCCCAGGCGGAGGGCGAACTCGCACACCCTCCCCGCCCCCGGCGGCGACCCCAGCGCCGCCACCGCCCGCTCCCGCGCGGACGCCACCAGCTCCCCCGGAGACGGCAGCGCGCCGTCCGCCCGCCGCTGCGCCGGCGCGCTCGCCGAGGACGGCACCGCGGTGAGCACGGGCGACGGCAGCCGCTCGGTCCAGCACCCGGTGAGCACCGCCCGGGCCAGCGCCCCGCCGCGCCCCGCCCGCGCGGTCCACTCGGCGAGGGCCGCGAGCCGCTCCCGGGGGTCGGCGTGCGAGGCCAGCGCCCGGTCGACCCCCGCCAGGTACGCGTCGGCCTCCCGCCGCACCAGCGCGCGGCCCAGCCCTTCCTTGCTGCCGAACTCGTTGTAGAGGGTCTGCCGCGACACTCCCGCCTCGGCGGCCACGTCGACCATGCGTACCGTCGCCCAGGACTCCCGCTCCAGCGCTCTCCCGGCGGCCTCCAGCAGCGTCTCGCGTGCCGTGCGCATCGTCGCGTCGCCTCCCCGTGCTCCCCGTGCTCGCCGGGCGGTGGGCCGGGGCTCGCCCGGCGGCGAGGCCCGAGGGCCCGCGCCCTCAGACTTGACGGGCCCTGAGGCACTGTCAAGGCCTCCGGACCCTCGCCTCCCTCCTGCCCCGTCAACCGCTCTCCGCCCCGTGTGGCCCGTCCGCGCGCCCGGCCGATACGGTTCCGCCATGGCCGACTACCTCGATGACCTGCGTTTCGCCCACGTCCTGGCGGACACCGCCGACGCCGCGACGACGGCCCGTTTCAAGGCGCTCGACCTGAAGGTCGAGACCAAGCCGGACATGACGCCGGTGAGCGAGGCCGACAAGGCCGCCGAGGAGCTGATCCGCAGTCAGCTCCAGCGCGCCCGGCCACGGGACGCGATCCTCGGCGAGGAGTACGGCGTCGAGGGCACCGGCCCCCGCCGCTGGGTGATCGACCCGATCGACGGCACCAAGAACTACGTGCGCGGCGTCCCGGTCTGGGCCACCCTGATCGCACTGATGGAGGCCGGTGAGGGCGGCTTCCAGCCGGTCGTCGGCGTGGTCTCGGCGCCCGCGCTGGGCCGTCGCTGGTGGGCGGCGAAGGGCCACGGCGCGTTCACCGGCCGCAGCCTGACCTCGGCCTCCCGGATCCACGTGTCCCAGGTGTCGCGGATGGAGGACGCCTCGTTCGCGTACTCCTCACTCTCCGGCTGGGAGGCACAGAGTCGCCTCGACGGCTTCCTGGACCTGACCCGCGAGGTGTGGCGGACCCGCGCGTACGGCGACTTCTGGCCCTACATGATGGTCGCCGAGGGCGCGGTGGACATCTGCGCGGAGCCGGAGCTCTCGCTGTGGGACATGGCGGCCCCCGCCGTGATCGTCACCGAGGCGGGCGGCTCCTACACCGGCCTCGACGGCCGTCCCGGTCCGCACAGCGGCAACGCGGCCGCCTCCAACGGGCTGCTCCACGACGAGCTCCTGGGGTACCTCAACCAGCGGTACTGAGTCCCGCGGGCCGGCGGTTCGAGTCCTGCGGCGTCCGCCGCCCGCCGGCGGTCCGGCCGCGCCCGTCGCGCCCGCCCGCGCGGCGGTTCCGCACGCCCTCCGGACCGCCCCGCAGTGCCCCGTGCGCCCTGCGGTTTGCCTCTTGTTGACCTGCGCATTGCCTGCGACTCTGGGAGCACCCCCGTTTGTGCTTTTGTGAAGCGCCGCTGACCAGGCGTTTCGCAGGAGGAGGTGACCGAGGCAGATGCTCGTCCGCGAAGCCATGTCCACCACCCTGCTCACCGTCGGCCCTGCCCACACGCTCCGCCAGGCCGCCGTCCTGATGTCCGCCCGCCGCGTCGGGGCCGCCCTGGTGCTGGACCCGGAGGCGGCCCACCCGGGCATCCTGACCGAGCGGGACATACTCAACTCGCTCGGCCTGGGCCAGGACCCGGACGTCGAGCGCGCCCACGCCCACCTCACCGCGGACGCCGTCCTCGCGGACCCCTCGTGGACCATCCATGACGCCGTCCGGGCGATGGCGCACGGCGGCTTCCGTCATCTGGTGGTCATGGAGCACGGAGAGCCGGCGGGCATCGTGTCGGTCCGTGACGTGCTGCGTTGCCTCTCCCGGGGCGAGATCCCGGCGAGACGGACGGGGCGCCCGGGTGAACCTTAGAACGGATCCAAATCCGGACAAGCTCCCGGGTCGCTGTTAGGCTGGCAGGCATGAGCGACCTGTTGGAGCGCCTGCGCGGACGCGGCTGGCGCATGACCGCACAGCGGCGTGTGGTGGCCGAGGTTCTCGAAGGCGAGCACGTCCATCTGACGGCCGACGAGGTCCACGCCCGCGCGGCCGCGAAGCTCCCGGAGATCTCCCGGGCGACCGTGTACAACACGCTCGGCGAGATGGTCTCCCTCGGCGAGGTCGTCGAGGTCACCACGGACAAGCGCGCCAAGCGGTACGACCCGAACGCCCACCGGCCGCACCACCACCTGGTGTGCGCGCGCTGCGGCGCCATCAAGGACGTCCACCCCACGGGCGACCCGCTGGCGGACCTGCCGGCCGACGAGCGGTTCGGCTTCACCGTCTCCGACGTCGAGGTGACCTACCGGGGCCTGTGCCCCGAGTGCTCCGCCTGACCTCACCCGCAGCGCGTGCCGGGCGGCCGGCACGCGAACGCGACAATGCCGAAGGGGTCGGACCGGAGAACCGGTCCGACCCCTTCGGGTTTCAGTAGCGGGGACAGGATTTGAACCTGCGACCTCTGGGTTATGAGCCCAGCGAGCTACCGAGCTGCTCCACCCCGCGTCGACTCGTTGAACACTACGCGACGCGTGGGCGACAGGCAAATCGGATCAGGCGCCCGGGCTCGAACACCGCAGCTCAGGGACCGTGACGCGGCCTCGACGGCGGACCGGCTCACGCGAAAAGTTCCTCGCGCGGCGGACCGGCTCAGGCGGAGAGTTCCTCGCGCAGGACGGCGCCCAGTCGGGCGGCCCGCTCGCGGACCTTGTCGGGGCCCAGCGCCGTCGCCCGCTCGGCCCAGCGCTGCCCCTCCGACAGCTCGCCCCGCCGCGCGTAGGCCAGCGCCAGGCGCAGCGCCGCGCCGCCGTGGCCCGCGGCGGCGGCCCGCTTCCACCACAGCACGGCCTCGGCCTCGCTGCCCTCCCGGGCCAGCAGCAGGCCGAGGTTGAACGCGCCGCTCTCCGAGCCGGCCTGGGCGGCCTCCCGGTACCAGCGGGCCGCCTCCGCCATGTCGCCGCGCGCGGCGGCCAGCATCCCGGCTCTGACCTGCGCCTTGCGGTGCCCCTGGCCGGCGGCCCGCTCGTACCACTCCTCGCACTCCGTCTTCCGGTGCGCGCACTGGCCCAGCTCGTGGGCGTGCGCGGGCGGACGGCGGCGGTCCAGGACCATCGCCAGCCGGTAGGCGGCCTCGGCGCTGCCCGCGCCGGCCGCGCAGCGCAGGTACCGCTCGGCCTCCTGCTCCTCGCCGTCGCGCAGCAGCGCCACGCCGACCTGGAGGGCGGCGTCCGGGTGCCCCGCGGAGGCGGCCCGCTCGTACCAGCGCAGCGCCTCCTTCTCCTCGCCCCGGTTGCTGTGCAGGATGCCCAGGTTGCAGGCGGCCTCGACGCTGCCCGCCTCGGCCGCCTTGGAGAACCACGGCTCGGCGCCGGTGGCGTCGCCGTTGCCCAGCAGCAGGACGGCCAGCGCGTTCGCGGCCTCCCGGTGCCCGGCGTAGGCGGCGCGGCGGTACCACTGCTCGGCCTGGGCCGTGCGGCCCTGCTCGGCGCAGAGCAGGCCCAGGTTGTAGGCGCCGTTGACGTCGCCGGCGTCGAGGGCGGCGCGGTACCAGCGGGCGGCGGTCTGCTTCTCCCCGCGCTCGGCGTGCAGCGCTCCCAGGGCGTTGGCGGCGGCGCCGTCGCCGTCGCGGGCGGCCTTGAGCCACCAGGAGGCGGCGTTCTCGGTGTCCCCGGCGTCGCGCAACAGGTGGCCGAGCGCGCAGGCGGCACGGGTCTCCCCGCCCTTGGCGGAGGTCAGGTACCAGCGGCCGGCCTCCTTGAGGTCGCCGCGGCGCTCCAGGATCTCGCCCAGGCGCAGCGCCGCCTGGTGGTGGCCGCGCGCGGCGGCCTGGCGGTACCACTGCTCGGCCTCCCGCGGGACGACGCCGGCCGACGCCCCCGCGGCGTCGTCGACGGCCGTCACGCCCGTGGACCGGGCGGCGGCCCGGTCACCGGCGGTCGCGGCCGGGGAGCCGTCGGCGGCGCGGCGCTCGAGGGCCACGGCGAGACGGTAGGAGGCCTCGCGGTGGCCGCGGTCGGCGGCGGCGCGCATCCAGGTCTCGGCCTCGTCGCCCGCGCCGCGGTGCTCCAGCAGGTCGGCGAGCGCGAAGGCGCCCAGGACGTGACCCTGTTCGGCGGCCTGGCGCAGCCAGTACTCGGCGCCCGGCTCGTCCCCGCGCTCGCGCAGGTGGCGGCCGAGGGCGTGCGCGGCGGCGGCGGAGCCGGCCACGGCGGCGATGCGCCACCAGCCGGCCGCCTCCTCGGCGTAACCGCGCTGATGGAGGAGGACACCCAGGTTGTTGGCGGCGGCGCGGTCCCCCGCGGCGGTGGCGGCGCGCAGCGGACCCTCGGCCCCGTCCAGGTCGCCGCGGCGCAGCAGCATGGCGCCGAGGACGCTCATCGCCTCGACGTCCCCGGCCTCGGCGGCGATGCGCTGCCCGGCCTCGTCCGCCGGGTCGCCGACGAGACCGGCGGCCAGGCCGGCTCCCTCGACGCCGGCGGCCTCATCGGTCCCGGCAAGCCCGTCCGGATCGACGGACGGCGCAAATCGCCCTGTGTCCAACAGAGTTCCCTTGTCCCCCATAACGTTCATCGTCGCACCACCCGAACCCCGGGTACACCTGGTATACCGCAGCCTTGGAGGTCACTTCAGCGTTTTGTCGACATGCCCACAGAGAGACAAGTGAAACACGGACACCCCCACAGCCCCGTCCCCGCAAGGGTCGTCGCCCCCTCCTGACCTGCACGGCAGTCCGGCACGGACAAGGCCCGGTTCCCCCGAACGAGGGACCCGGGCCTTGCACCGCACCCGAAGATCCGGTAGTGGCGCTGAGATCAGCTTCCGACCTGTCCGGTCAGTCGCCGGCCGAGGGGGCCCGGGCCTCCTCGGCGCGCTTCAGCGCCTCCTCAAGATCTTCCTGTGCCCGGCCGTACGCCTCCCAGTCGCCCTTCTTGAAGGCCTCCTGGCCCGCGTCGAAGGCCTTCTGCACGTCCTTCAGGGCCTCGTCGAGCGTGGCGTCGCCCTTGACCGGCGGAGTCTCCTCACCGGGCGGGGTCTCCTCCTCCGGCGGCTGGGCCTCGCCTCCGGCGCCGAACACCTTGTCCAGCGCCTGGGCCAGGGTGTCCTCGAAGGCGGTCTGGCCGTTGTAGCTCACCAGCACCTTGCGCAGCAGCGGGTACTTGAGGCCGCCACCGCGGACGTAGACCGGCTCGACGTAGAGCAGCCCCTCGTCGAGCGGAACGGTCAGCAGGTTGCCGTACTCGACCTGCGAGTCACCACCGCTCAGCAGCCGGATGGTCTCGGCGATGTCCTGTTCGGAGTTGAACGCCGACTGGACCTGCTTGGGGCCCTGGACCGTGGTGCTGGTCGGCAGCTTGAGGACCCGGATCTTCCCGTAGTCCTCCGCTCCCGCCTCGGCGTTGACCGCCATGAAGGCGCTCAGGTTGTCGCGGCCGTTGGGCGTGAACGTCGTGGTCAGCGAGAATGCCTGCTCCGACTGGCCGGGCATCTTCATGGAGAGGTAGTACGGCGGCACCGCCTCGCCGACCTTGTTGGTCGGGTCGTCCGGCACCTGCCACACCTCGCTGCCGCTGAGGAACGTCTCGGCGTCCTCGACGTGGTAGCGGGTCAGCAGCTCACGCTGCACCTTGAAGAGGTCCTGCGGGTAGCGCAGGTGCGCCATCAGCTGGTCGGAGATGGCCGAGCGCGGCTCCACCGTGTCCGGGAAGGCCTTCATCCAGGTCTTCAGGACCGGGTCCTTGGTGTCCCACTCGTACAGCTTGACCTCGCCCGTGTAGGCGTCGACCGTCGCCTTCACGGAGTTGCGGATGTAGTTGACCCGGTCCTGCTGCGCGATGACCGCGCGCTGGTCGGTGGTCAGCGAGTCGGAGGTGGTGTCGCCCAGCGTGGTGCGCGAGGCGTACGGGTAGCCGTTGGACGTGGTGTAGGCGTCCACGATCCACTGGATCTTCCCGCCGATGACCGCCGGGTACGGGTCGCCGTCGATGGTCAGCCACGGGGCGACCGCCTCGACCCGCTCCTTGGGCGTGCGGTTGTAGAGGATCTTCGAACCCTCGCCGATGGCGCCCGAGTAGAGGATCTGCGGCTCGCTGAACGCCACCGCGTACGCGGCCCGGTTCAGCGGGTTCGACAGACTGACGCCGCTCTTCCCCTGGTAGCGGGTGCCGACCTCCTGGCCGTCCTTGGAGTAGTCGATCTCCTCCTGCGGACCGCCGACGATCGAGTACTGCGTCGTCTTCTCGCCGTAGTACACGGCCTGCTGGTACGTGCCCAGCTGGCCCTGCGAGGGCAGGTCGTACTCCGTGAAGACAGGCAGGCCCTCGTTGTCGGCCTCGGTGCCCTTGGCGGCCACCACGCCGTAGCCGTGGGTGTAGCGGAAGTGGTCGTTGATCCAGTTCCGCTTCGGCACGCCGTTCAGGTCGAGCTCACGCAGACCGATCACGGTGTCCTGGGTCTGGCCCTCGACCGTGTAGCGGTCGACGTCCAGGTTCTCCGGGAAGCCGTAGTAGCTGCGGATCTGCTGCCGCTGCTGGAAGGTCGGCGAGACGATGTTCGGGTCGAGCAGGCGGATGCTGGCGGCCTGGTCGGCCTGGCCCCGCAGCTCCGGCTTCTTGTCCGGGGCGGCGCCGCGGCCGGAGAACGGGGAGACCTCCGTGTCGCCGATGTCGTAGGCGTAGCGCGTCGCGTCGATGTTCTTCGCGACGTACGGCGCCTCCTTGGCCTGCTCGTTCGGCTGGACCTGGAACTTCTGCACGATGGCCGGGTAGAGGCCGCCGATCAGCAGCGCCGACAGGACCATCAGGCCGAAGCCGATGACCGGCAGCTGCCAGGTCCGCCGCCACAGGGTGGCGAAGAAGAGCACGGCACAGATGACCGCGATGCAGAACAGGATCGTCTTGGCGGGCAGGTAGGCGTTGGCGTCGACGTACCGCAGACCCGTCCAGTTGTCCGTCGCCTTGAAGTCGCTGGACTTCACGGCCAGGCCGTACCGGTCGAGCCAGTAGGCGACGGCCTTCAGGGCCACGAACAGGCCGAGCAGCACCGACAGGTGCCCGGTGGCCGCGCCGGTGGCCTTGGCGCCCGGGGAGCTCAGCCGCAGACCGCCGTACAGGTAGTGGGTGACGGCGGCGGCGATCAGCGAGAGGATCACGGCCGCGAAGCCGAAGCCCAGCAGGAAGCGGTACCAGGGCAGGTCGAAGGCGTAGAAGGAGACGTCCAGCTGGAACTGGGGGTCCTTCCTGCCGAAGTCGACGCCGTTGACCCAGGTGAGCCAGGTGCGCCACTGGCTGCCGGCCGAGGCGCCCGCGACCAGGCCCACCAGGGCCGTGATCGCCAGCAGGATCCACTTCTTGTACGGGGCGATGCCCATCCGGTACCGGTCGAGGTTCTGCTGCTCGACCGACATGGCGCTCAGCGGCGGACGCAGCCGGTGCGCCAGCCAGATGTTGAAGCCCACGGCGGCGGCCATCAGCAGGCCGAAGACGAAGAAGAGCCCGATCTTCGTGGAGAGCGTGGTCGTGAAGACCGACGAGTAGTCCACCGAGCGGTACCAGAGCCAGTCGGTCCAGAACCCGGAGAACATGGTGAACGCCATGCCGAGGACGGCAAGGACGCCCAGCGTCATGAGCAGGGTCCGGGACCGCCGGGACGGGCGGCCCACTCTGATCCGCGGTCCTGTCGGGCCTCCGCCGCGGTCCGGCATCTGGAAAGCCAAGGTGCGCACCTCAAGTCAGTGTGTATCCGTCGGGTCCGCGCGGGCCCGGCGGGGGGACCCGTCCATCATGGGTCCCCACGTATGCAACTTACCGAGGCTTTACCCAGTTCCCGATTACGGGTGGATACCAGGCAGGATTGTGACCATGTCCAACACCCCCATGGCGGCGAACCCGCTCACCCGGGCCGTGCTCGAGATCGACGAGTACGCCTCCACCCTCGGCTGGGACCAGCCCGCCCGCCTCTTCGCCCTCGTCGACTCCGCCTCGCTGCGCGCCCAGGAGCCCGCTCTCGCGGACCAGCTGGGTCTGCCGGAGGAGGCGGAGACGGCCGCCCTCACCCCCGTCGAGCAGGATGAGATCCCGGCCTCTCAGCCGCTGGACGAGTTCCTCGCCACCATCGCCTGGCCGGACGCGGTGGCCGGCTGCGCGCTCACCGTGGAGCGTCTGATGCTGCCGCCGACGGCGGAGGCCGAGGTTCCCATCGGCCTCGACGACGCCGGGCTGGCCCGTTGGGTGGCCGAGCACCCGCAGCGTCAGGAGGTGCGGATGACGGTCGCCGTGCTGCGCGACGGTTCCCGTGAGTCGGCGCTGCGGCTGCGGGAGAAGGACTCCGCCACCGAGGTGCTCACCGGCGCGGGCCTGGTTCCCGGCCTGGCCGAGGCGCTCTCGGCGACCTTCGAGGACTGACGCCCGGGGCGCCCCTGGACGCGATCAGTGACGCGCGCACCGCGGGAGTTCGGCGGTGCGGCCCGCGCGGATGTCCTCCAGGGCGTCCAGGGCGTCGTCCAGGTCGCCGACCTTGACCAGCGTGAGGCCGTCGGGGATGTCCTCGGCGGCCGTCGCGCAGTTCTTCTCGGGCGTCAGGAAGTACCTGGCCCCCTTGGACCGCGCGCCCAGCGTCTTCATGCTGATGCCGCCGATGGGGCCCACCTCGCCCTCGTCGTCGATGGTGCCCGTCCCGGCCACGAACGCCCCGCCGGTGAGGCTGCCCGGCGTCAGCTTGTCGTAGATGCCGAGGGCGAACATCAGGCCGGCGCTGGGGCCGCCGACGTCGGCGAGCTTGATGTCGACGGAGAACGGGAACGTGTGGTCGGTCCCGGCCGCGATGCCGACGATGGCGCGCGGCTGGGCCTCGTCCTTGGACTTGGCCGTGGTGAGGGTGAGGTCCTCGGTCCCCTTCGGCCTGCGCCCCTCGCGCTCGGCCGCCGCCTGCTCCTTGGCCGGCACGATCGTGAAGACCACCTTCTCGCCGGGCTTGTGACGCGTCACCAACTTGGACACGTCGCCCGGCTCCTTCACCGGGGTGCCGTCGACGGCCTTGATCACGTCGCCCGCGTGCAGCACACCCTCGGCCGGGGTGTCCTTGACGACCGTGGAGACCACCACCCAGGACTCGACCGGGATGTCCAGCTCACGCAGGGCGGCGACCTTGGCGCTCTCCTGGGACTGGCTGAACTCCTCGGCGTTCTCCTGGCTCGACTCCTCCTCGGTCTGCCCCTCCGGGAAGAGCGTGTCGTGCGGCACCACCCTGTTGTCGTGGGCCAGCCAGCCGTACATCGCCGACACCAGGTTCAGCCGGTAGTCCGGGCTGGTGACCCGCACGGTGGTCATGTTGAGGTGACCGTCGGCGGGGTAGGTGCGGTGGCCGGAGATCTGCAGCACGGGCTCGCCGTCGTGCTTGCCGAGGGTGTTCACCGTCGGGCCGGGCGTCATCTCCGAGTACTGGGTCGGGACGGCCAGTCCCGCGCACAGGAGCACGATCAGCATCAGGGTCGAGGCGAGCATCGTCGCAGTGCGGCGTGGCATGGAACGACAGTACGGGACCGCCCCGCCGGAGCACCGCCGGGGCCGTCCGTACGGGCTGCCCCGGCAGTGCTCCGGCCTTGTGCGGCTTGTGCCGGACGGGGCGCGTGTCAGGAACCGGAGACCGAGGTGGTGGTCGTCGTCGACCGCTCCATGGCCTCACGGAAACGGGCGTATCCCACGAGCTCGGGACCGTCCCCACGGGTCCTGCGGGTCCGCAGGGCCCAGGTGCCCCACAGACTCGCGCCGATCGCAGCCACAAGCGGAATCAGCAACCAGGCGAGAGCCGCCATGCCGACCTCCCAACCCGAATGAGCGACTGCAACTGACTGATCAGCAGATTAACCATCCACTGTGACAACGCTCATATCGACCCCCCGGTTACGCAACCGGAGGACGGCGCCGGACGGCGCGACGCGCGGGGCGGGGGCGGCCTGGGGAGGGGGCGTGCGAAGCTGGCGCGGGGCGTGCCGGGGCCTCAGCAGGCGCCGACCCACTCCTCCGTGCCGTCGCTGAACCGCTGGTGCTTCCAGATCGGCACCTCGTGCTTGAGGTCGTCGATCAGCCGCCGGCACGCCTCGAAGGCCTCCGCGCGGTGCGGGCACGACACCGCCACCACGACCGCCAGGTCGCCCACCTCGAGATCACCCACACGGTGGACGGCCGCCAGCGCCTTGACGGGGAAGTCGGCGGCGACCTTCTCGGCCACCCGCCGAAGCTCCGTCTCGGCGGAGGGGTGGGCGGAGTATCCCAGCGCGTCCACGTCCGCTCCGCCGTCGTGGTTGCGCACCGTGCCGACGAACAGCGCGGTCCCGCCGGCCGCGTCGTCGCCGACGGCCCGGAAGACCTCGTCCAGCGACAGCGGCGTGTCGCGGATCGCGATGAGCTTCAGCGGATGCTGCGCCGCGCGCTCACCCGGGTGGACGTCGGAGGAAGTGGAGTCAGCCATGCCCGCCATCGTGCCCCACGCGCCCCGCCACCGGGAAGGCCCGACCCGCCCGTCCGCCCTGGTCAGCGATTGCACGCCGCCGGGGCCCCGGCCGGGAAGGCCCGACCCGCCCGTCCGCCCTGGTCAGCGATTGCACGCCGCCGGGGCCCCGGCCGGGACGGCCCCCGCGCGGTTCCGCGGCGCGGGGGCGGCCACGCGGACGGCGCGACGGGCACGACTGTGCCGGCCGACCACGCGGACGGCGCGACGGGGGCGACGGGGGAGCCGGCCCCCGCCGCCCCCGCCCGGTCGACGCGAGCGGGTCGCCGGGGGCGCATCGGGCAGGTCGGCGCCGACAGCCCCGGGCGGGCCGGCCGGGTCAGCGGCAGCAGGCCCGGCGGGCCGGGCAGGCCGGGCAGGCCGGGCAGGCCGGGCCGGCCGGGGCAGCCGCCACGGGCCTAGGCAGGCCGGGGCAGCCTCACGAGCCCCGGCGGACCCGGGACAGCCCCCACCGAGCCGGGGCGGACCCGGGCGCAGCGGCTACCGGCCCGGGCGGGGCAGGAGGATCGGCGCCTCTGCCCCGGGCGGGCAGGCGGGCAGGCGGGTCAGCGGCGGCGGGCCCGGCGGGCGCGGCGGATGACCGCCGCGGTGCCGAGGAGGGCCACCGTCGCCCCCGCCGCACCCGCCGCGGTGGCGTCCTTGCGGCCCAGGCGCCGCCCGGCGACCGTGTGCCGTCCGGCGACCTCCGCGAGCAGTTCGGCGAGCACCTCCTCGTTGCTCCACCGCGCCCGCCACCCCGCGTCGTGCAGCCGGCTGCCGCTGACCACCCACGGGTACATCGTGTAGGCGAGGTCGCCCGCCGGGGAGGGCGTCAGCCCGATGCGGTGCAGGCGCGCCGCCGCGCCCAGCGCCACCGCGGACGGCAGCTCCATCCGGCGGATCCCGCTGAGGTCCTCGACCTCCTCCTGCTCCAGCCAGCCGTCGCAGCCGACCGCCACCTCCCCCTCGACCTTCTCCAGCACCGCGCACTCCAGCGCGGAGCACAGGTCGTCGACGTGGCAGAACTGCCAGGCCGGCCGCGACCCGGCCACCACGAGGAGGCGAGGCGACTCGAAGTACCTGGTCAGGGCCGTGTCGGTGCCGCCGCCCACCAGGACGGCGGGGCGCAGGACGGTGACGTTGAGCCCCGGGTGGGCGCGCGGGGCCCGCCGCCCCAGCCGCTCGATCTCCAGCAGGTCGCCGACGGCCGTCGCCTCCGCGGTGGCCCGCAGCTCGGCGTCCTCGGCGAGCGGCAGCGCGTTGTCCGGCAGCGCGCCGTAGACCATGGCGGAGGTGCAGAGCACCACCCGCCGCACCCCGGCCGCGGCGGACGCCGTGAGCACCGTCTGGGTGCCGCGCACGTTGAAGGCGGTGCGGGCCGCCGGGTCGGTCTCCAGGTCGAGGTCGACCGCCAGGTGGACGACCACGTCCACCCCGCGCAGCCGCTCGGCGAGGGCCGGGTCGCGGATGTCGAGGACGTGCCACCGGGCGGCGGCGCAGTCGCCGCGTCGCTCGTCCAGGGCCACCACCTGCCGGATCTCCGGCGAGGCGGCGAGCCGCTCGGTCAGCAGCGCGCCGACGCCGGAGGCCGCGCCGGTGACGGCCACGACGGGCCCCCGCCCGGCGGGGGGTCGGGCCGACGACGCGTCGGCCGGGGCGTTTCGCGCTGCGCGAACCTGCGGATCTGGGGAACTCACCAGGCGTCTCCAGCGGTTGTCTCGAGAGGAACGCGCGTGCCGCGTGTACGAACCAGGTGCCATCCATCCTGCCGCAGGCCGATGGTCGGCGGAGCATCAAGGCTCTATCGGGCCGGGGTGTCTACGCTGGGTGGTGATGTCGGGCAGCCGCGCCGCCGGAGGAAGACCGGTGGCCCAACCAGCCGAGGAACCCCGTGAGTGACAATCCATTCGGATTCGGCCTTCCGCCGGAGGAGCCGGACGACGGCGACGAGGGCAAGAAGAAGGACCAGCAGAGCGGTGGTGGGCAGGAACCGGCGAACCCGTTCGGTTTCGGCACGCCCGGAGCAGGAGGCTTTGGCGGTGGCGCGGACAATCCGTTCGCGTCGCTCTTCGGCTCCTTCGGGTCCATGCCGCCCGGCGGTGGCATGAACCCCGCCGACCTGGGCGCCGCCTTCCAGCAGCTCGGCCAGATGCTCTCCTACGAGGGCGGCCCGGTGAACTGGGACATGGCCAAGCAGATCGCCCGCCAGGCGGTCTCCCAGGGCGCGCCGGACGGCACGAAGGACGCCAGCGTCGGCCCCGCCGAGCGCTCGGCCGTCGAGGAGGCCGTGCGCCTCGCCGACCTGTGGCTGGACGGCGTGACGTCCCTGCCCTCGGGTGCGGCGACGACGCTGGCCTGGAGCCGCGCGGAGTGGGTCGAGGCGACCCTGCCCGCGTGGAAGGAGCTCGTCGACCCGGTCGCCGAGCGTGTCGGCACGGCCATGGGCCAGGTGCTGCCCGAGGAGATGCAGGCCATGGCGGGCCCGCTGCTCGGGATGATGCGTTCGATGGGCGGCGCCATGTTCGGCGCGCAGATCGGTCAGGCGGTGGGGGTCCTCGCCGGCGAGGTGGTCGGCTCCACGGACATCGGTCTGCCGCTCGGCCCGGCCGGCAAGGCCGCGCTGCTGCCGCTGAACATCGAGACCTTCGGCAAGGACCTCGGTGTCCCGCTGGAGGAGGTCCGCCTCTACCTGGCCCTGCGCGAGGCCGCCCACCAGCGGCTCTTCGCCCATGTGCCGTGGCTGCGGTCGCACCTGTTCGGTGCGGTCGAGGGCTACGCCCGGGGCATCAAGGTGGACACCTCCAAGCTGGAGGACGTGGTCGGCCAGTTCGACCCGCAGAACCCGGAGCAGCTGCAGGAGGCCCTTCAGCAGGGCATGTTCCAGCCGGAGGACACCCCGGAGCAGAAGGCGGCCCTGGCCCGCCTGGAGACGGCGCTGGCGCTGGTCGAGGGCTGGGTGGACGCGGTGGTGCACGCCGCCGCCACGCCGCGCCTGACCTCGGCGGGCGCGCTGCGCGAGACGCTGCGCCGCCGCCGCGCCTCGGGCGGTCCCGCGGAACAGACCTTCGCCACGCTGATCGGCCTGGAGCTGCGTCCGCGCCGGCTGCGGGACGCGTCGCGTCTGTGGGCGTCGCTGACCGACGCGCGCGGTGTGGACGGCCGGGACGCCCTGTGGGCGCACCCGGACATGCTGCCCAACGCCGCCGACCTCGACGACCCGGACGGCTTCGTCCACCGCGAGCACATGGACTTCTCCGAGTGGGACAAGATGCTCGGTGAGGCCGCCGGCGGCGATGTCCGGGGCTCCGGCCCGGGCAAGGACGCGGACGGCGGCTCGCCGCAGGACGGCCCTGAGGCCGGCCCGAAGGGCGAGGCCGGCGACGACCACCCGAAGGGCGAAGGTTCCGAGTGACCCTGCACGACGACGCCGTCCAGGTCCTGGACGGCCTGCGGACCGCGACGGACTCCCAGGAGGAGCTCCGTCGGGTCTACCTCAAGCACCTGGGCGAGCACGCCGACGGCATGTGGCGCGAGTGTCCCGACGGGCACGTCACGGCGAGCGCGCTGGTGATCGACCCGGAGGGCGGCCGGGTGCTGCTGACCTTCCACCGCAAGCTGCGGATGTGGCTGCAGATGGGCGGCCACTGCGAGCCCGGGGACACCACCCTGGCCGGAGCGGCGCTGCGCGAGGCGACGGAGGAGTCCGGCATCCCCGGGCTGCGCCTGCTGGGCGGCGACACCCCGGTGCGGCTGGACCGCCACCACACCCCGTGCGCCTGGCACCTGGACGTCCAGTACGCGGCGATCGCGCCGGACGGGGCGGTGGAGGCCATCAGCGAGGAGTCGCTGGACCTGCGCTGGTTCCCGTACGACGAGGTGGCGGAGGTCGCGGACGCCTCGGTGGTCAGGCTGGTGGAGGCGACCCGGGCGCTGCTGTGAGCCCGTGAGCCCGTGAGCCCGTGAGCCCGTGAGCCCGTGAGCCCGTGAGCCCTTACGGGAAAGGGGCGGCCACCGTGTCGGTGGCCGCCCCTTTCCCGTGCCGTCAGTTCCAGGCGTTGTTCTGGTTCTGCGCCCGGGCACCCTGCTGGCCCATGCCGAACTGGGCGGCGACGCCCGAGCCGATCTGGGCGTTCTGCGGCGGGAGCAGCTCGCTGGGCTGCACCAGCGCGAAGCCGGTGCCCATGAAGCTGAGCTCCCAGCCCTCGCCGGTGCTGCCGCGGCGCCGCCAGACCCCCGAGGAGTGGGTCTGGGCCTGCATCTGAACCCGCAGCGAGGTCGACCAGGCGATCACCGCGTCGGCGTCCACGTTCACGTACCGGTCCGGGGTGACCTGGAGCATCAGCGGCGCGCCGGAGGTCATGAGCGCGACCTTGCCCCGGCCGGAAATGTTGAGCTGGTACTTCCCGGACCCGGAGATGCCGTAGAGGCTGTCGACCGCGATGACCTCGTGGTGCAGCGCGGAGTCCATGGCCAGGACGTAGGAGCTGTCGACGGTGAGGCCGTCCTGGTCGACGTCCACCAGGTGGATGTACTGGGCCAGGTTGGCCAGGTACACCGTGCCCTGCCCGTGGCAGCGCATGAGGTCCAGGCCCTCGCCGGTGCGGCGGCGGGCGTTGCGCTGGTTGCCCGTCTGGTACTCGGCGTCGAACTCGACGAGGCCCTGGTAGGCAACCATCGATCCCTTGCGGGCCAGGACGTCGCGGTTGCCGTCGACCAGGACGCGCAGCATCTGGCTGTTCTGCAGGCTCCAGTGCTCCTGGGTCTGCTGCTCGTTGTAGGCGAAAATCGGGCTCTGCATGATCGGTCGTTCTCCCCCTCAGCCCCGGATCCGGAGACGGTCGGTGCTGTCCTCGCTCGGCTGGACGACGACGATGCCCGTGCCGGAGAAGGCCATCTGGAAGGCCTCCCCGCTGCCGCGGCCGATCAGCGAGGACGCCTTGAAGCTGCGCTTGCCCTTCACCTTGAGGTTCGGGGACCAGGCGATCAGCGAGTCGGGGTCGACGTAGGTCTCGTCCTCGCCGCCCCCGCAGTCGACCACTATCGGGGTGCCGCGGGAGGTGATGGCGACCCAGCCCTGGCCCTCGATCCTGGTGTTCCACAGGCCCTGGCCGGCGAACTTGGCCATGCCCTTGACCCGCTCGACGCCCCACTTGAGGTGGGCGTCGAAGGCGAGCAGGTTGGTGGCGTTGACCGAGAGCGCCTCGCCGTTGAGGTTGATCACGACGACGTCGGCGCCGTAGTCCGCCAGGTAGAGGATGCCGTCGCCGTGGCAGCGCATCAGCGCGGCGCCCTCGCCGGTGACCCAGTCCTTGGCGATCTGCCGGACGGCCGGCGGGTTGGGCTCGTACTGCACGAAGCCCTCGTAGGCGACCATGGAGCCGACCCTGGCGAGCAGGTCGTGACCGGTCTGCATGGCGATCTTCGCCATGTGGGTCCCGTGGTTCTCCATGCGGGCGACGACGGGTGCGGGGGCGTGGCCCGCGAGCTGGTGGTTCATGACGGGCTCCCTCAGACCTCGTACGGCTGGACGACGATGAAGTTCCCGGGCGCGCCCCGGAACTGCAGGTTGACGCTCTCCCCGGTGTCGCCGGGGTAGGCGTTGCGCCGCATCCGCACCTGGCTGGAGACGATCACCTGGGCGGCGGCCGACCAGGCGACCACCGCGTTGGCGTCGGCGAAGGTGGTCGGGGTGACCGGCAGCACCACGGGGACGCCGTGGGTCTTGAGGACCAGCGTGCCGGTGCCCTGGAACTGCATGGTGAACAGGGCGCCGCCGGGGATGCCGTGACCCTCGACGCGGCGCACCTCGTACTGGAGGGACTCGTCGAAGGCGAGCACGTTCTCGGCGGAGACGCACAGCGCGTCGCCCTGGAGCTCCACCGTGTGCAGGTGGGCCGCCTCCTCGGCGAGGAAGACCTGGCCGTAGCCGGTG
Source organism: Streptomyces sp. NPDC056600 (assembly GCF_042792855.1). Lineage (NCBI taxonomy): Bacteria > Bacillati > Actinomycetota > Actinomycetes > Kitasatosporales > Streptomycetaceae > Streptomyces > Streptomyces sp. NPDC056600. The sequence goes on along the minus strand of NZ_JBHTVQ010000006.1, from coordinate 74,236 downwards.
CAGCGCATCAGCTGCATCTCCTGGCCGGTGGCGTTGCCGACGATCCGGCCGCTGAAGCCGGCGCCCTTGTACCCGAACTCGACCTTGCCCTGGTACAGCACCATGCTGCCCTGACGGGCGAGGACGGGCTGGCCGCCGACGCTCAGGTCGACGCGGACCAGCTTCTCGTTCTGCTGGGTCCAGCGCTGGCCGGTGGGCTTCTCCTTGTACAGGCTCAGCGCGCCCTGGACGCCCGGGGTCTGCGGGGCGTTGGGCGTGCCGGGGTAGGTCTGCTGGCCCGGGATGCCGGGGGCGGCACCGGGGGCGCCGTGCATGCCGGGGACACCGGGCGTGCCGGGAACGCCCGGCGCTCCCGGCACGCCCGGGGCCGGCGGCATGCCGGGGGCGGCCGGGGGCTGCCCGTAGCCGGGAGGTGCCATCGGGGCGGCCATGGTCGGCGCGGCGTGCATCGGCGGCGCGCCGGGCGCGCCGGGCGGCTGGCCGTAGCCGGGCGGCGTCTGACCGGGCTGTCCGGGCGGCGGGAAGCCGTAGCCGGAGGGCTGCGCCGCGGCGGGCGCGGGGGCCTGCGGCTGCGCGGGCGGGGCGCCGAACGCGGGGGCCGGGGCGGGCGGGGCCGGCTGGGCGGGCACTGGCGCCGGGGCGCCGAACGCCGGGGCTGCCGGTGCCGCGGGGGTGGCGAAGCCCGGTGCCGCCTGCGGGGCGGCGGGCGCGGCGGGTTCCTCGTCGGCCACCTCGCCGCCGAAGTTGCGCAGCAGCGCCTCGAGTCCGCCGTCGAAGCCCTGGCCGACGGCGGCGAACCGCCAGACGTCCTTGAGGTAGAGGTCCGCCAGCATCACGGCGCGCTCGGTGGAGAACTCGGCTCCGGTGAAGGCGTACCGGGCCACCTCCTCTCCGCCCGCGACGATGCGGACGTAGCCGGAGGAGACCTGCGACATCTGCCCGGCGCCGTCGACGGTCGCGGTGAGCGACAGCTTGTGGATCTGCGACGGCATGCGGTCCAGCGTCACCCTGAACGACTGGGTGTCCCCGGCCTGTTCGCCGAGCAGTTGGATGGCCTCCTCGGGCGACTTCGGCTGGTTGTAGAACACGAAGTAGCGGTCGTCCGAGAGACGCTCGTCGGCGTCCAGACCGAAACAGCTGATGTCGAAGCCCAGCCCGGGCCCCTCGATCCGCACGCCGACGTAGAGGTCGGTGCCCGCTGTGAGATCACTGATCTTGGCCTTGTGGCCGCGTTGGAATTCCCTGGCCATGCGTGTACGCCCGTCCCCCATCCCGTTCCCGAAAGGTGCTGGGTCAGGCTAGCCCGGAATTCGCAGGACCGGACACCTCGGTACACAGCCGCTACGAAACGCGGACGATCTCAGTCCGACTCGCCGGGTCTCGCGGCGGGCAGATGCGGCAACCGTTCCGCGGCCACCACTCCTTCGAGGTACCCGCGGGCGCGCTCGGTGCGGGGGTACGTCTCCAGCAGCCGCCAGAAGTCGGGGCCGTGCCCGGGCACCAGCAGGTGGGCCAGCTCGTGGAGCAGGACGTAGTCGACGACGTACTCCGGCATGCCCTGCAGCCGGTGGGAGAGCCGGATGCTGCCCTCGGCGGGCGTGCAGGAGCCCCAGCGGCTGTTCTGGTTGGTGACCCAGCGGACCGTGGCCGGGCGGGCCCGGCCCGAGAGGTACTGCTCGGAGAGCAGGGCCGCGCGCCGGCCGAGGTCGGAGTCGTCCAGGGTGCGCCGGCTCTCCTGGGCGGCCAGCTTGTCCAGCATCACCCGCACCCAGCGCCGTTCCTCCGCCTCGGACATGCGGGCCGGGATGAGCACGACGGTGCGGTCGCCCTCCCGGTACGCGGAGACGGTACGGCGCCTGCGCGTGCTCCTGCGGACCTCCACCGCGCCCGCCGAGGAACCCCTGGGAGGCGCGCCCGAGGGACCGCGCTGCTGCGTGAAGGCACTGGGGGAAGGGTCGGAGGGCACCCCTCGACGTTACCGCCTGCGACCGGCGACGTCCCCGGTCCGCGCCGACATCCGGTACGACATCCACACCGGACACAGGCCGCCGTTCTTCCGATCGGTACGACAAATCCCTGGTGCCTGTGGACAACTCCCGACGCCCGTACGGCACATCGGGGCATGCTGTCGGTCGACGGCCCGTTCCGGGTCGTTCCGCCCCGATCCGGTTCATGTCGGGGGGTTCCGGTGGATTCGGTCACACATCCGTGAGGGGTTGGTCGTCGTGCATCCCAGGGTCAAGCCCGCGCTCCGTCGCGGCTGGCGCGATCTGGACACGGTGCAGTTCGGGATGACCCCGGCGCACGCGATGACGCTCGGGCCGGTGGACACGGTGACCGGTACCTTCCTCGACCTGCTCAACGGGACCCGCGGCATGGGGCTGCTGCGCGAGGAGGCGGTGCGCATGGGGCTATCGGAGGACCACGCCGACCGGCTGGTCGAGCGTCTCTCGGAGGCGGGCCTGCTGGACGACGCCACCGGTGGCGGGGCGGGGGCCGACACGCTGCGCGAGCGCCCGCACGCCATGGACCGGCTCCGCTCCGACCTCGCCTCCCTGTCCCTGACGGCGCCCGCTCCCGGTGACGCGGCGCGGCGGCTGGCGGCCCGCCGCGCGCTGCGCGTGCAGGTGCGCGGCGTGGGCCGGGTGGGCGCGGCCCTGGCCGCGCTGCTGTCGGCGGCCGGCGTGGGTGAGGTGGACGTGCGCGACGGCGGCTGCGTGGAACCGTGGGACGTGGCCCCCGGCGGCCTCCCGCCGGGCTCCGTCGGCGAGCGCCGCTCCGACGCCGCGCGCCGACTGGTCCGCGACGCCGCCCCCGAGCGCCCGCCGCGCCGGGGCGCCCCCTGCCCGTTCCGTGACGACACCGGCTACGCGCTGGTGCTGCTCACCCCGCGGGACGACCTCGCCGTCCACTCCCCCGACCCCCTCGACTCCGAGCCCCTGCTGGCGGCCGGCATTCCGCACCTGTACGCCGGGGTGGTGGAGGCGACGGGCGTGGTGGGCCCGCTGGTCCTGCCGGGCGAGACGCCGTGCGCCGAGTGCCTGCAGCGGTGGCGGGTGGAGCGGGACCCCACCTGGCCCCGGCTCCTGGCGCAGTGGCGCTCCCGCCGGCCGAGGACGCCGCCCGCCTGCGACGTGGCGCTGGCCACGGCGGTCGCGGGGACGGCCGCGGGGCACGCCCTCGCCTTCCTCGACGGCCTCTCCGCCGCCGGGGCGCCGCACGCGGCGGGGGTGCGCTGGGAGTCCGCATTGCCCGCGCTGCGCTGGCGTGCCCGGGAGGTCGCCGCCCATCCGGACTGTCCCTGCGGGGCGGCGGGGCAGGCGGTCCGGGAACTGTCCGGGGCGGCGGGGCAGTCACAGGTCACAATGGCTGAGCAGAGGCCGTCGACCGAGTCCTGCCATCGGGCGAACCGGACGCGTCGGCCCGGGACTTGGAGGGCGCATGTCTGATCTTCCCCGGAAGGCGGTCACCCGGACCGCCAAACTCGCCGCGCTCCCCCTGGGCCTCGCGGGCCGGGTGACCTGGGGGCTGGGCAAACGGATCGTCGGTGAGTCCGCCGAGATCGTGGGCCGTGAGCTCCAGCAGCGCACCGCCGAGCAGCTGTTCAAGGTGCTCGGCGAACTCAAGGGCGGCGCGATGAAGTTCGGGCAGGCCATGTCCGTCTTCGAGTCGGCCCTGCCGGAGGAGCTGGCCGGTCCGTACCGGGCGGCGCTCACCAAGCTCCAGGAGGCCGCTCCGCCGATGCCCACCCGCACGGTCCACGCGGTGCTGCGCGAGCGCCTGGGCGAGGACTGGCGGGATCTCTTCCAGAAGTTCGACGACACCCCCTCGGCGGCCGCCTCCATCGGCCAGGTGCACCGCGCGGTGTGGCAGGACGGGCGGGAGGTGGCGGTGAAGGTGCAGTACCCGGGCGCGGGCGAGGCGCTGATCTCCGACCTCACCCAACTCGGCCGGTTCGCACGGCTGCTGGGACCGCTGGTGCCCGGCATCGACGTCAAGCCGCTGATCACCGAGCTGCGGGAGCGGGTCTGCGAGGAGCTGGACTACGGCCTGGAGGCCGAGGCCCAGCAGGCCCACGCCGAGGAGTTCGCCGGTGACCCGGACGTGCTGGTGCCGGCCGTGGTCCACCACTGCGACCAGGTGCTGGTCACCGAGTGGATCGACGGCACGCCCCTCTCGGAGGTCATATCCGACGGCACCGAGGAACAGCGGGACCGCGCCGGGCAGTTGCTGGCCCGTTTCCTCTTCTCCGGTCCGGCGCGCACCGGGCTCCTGCACGCCGATCCGCATCCGGGCAACTTCCGTCTGCTGACCGAGGGTTCGGACGATCCGGAGGTCTGGCGGCTGGGCGTCCTGGACTTCGGCACGGTGGACCGGCTGCCGGGCGGGCTGCCCGCGCCCATCGGGGAGGCCCTGTGGATGGCGCTGGACGGGGAGGCCGAGGCGGTCCATGCCCGGCTGTGCGCGGAGGGCTTCGTGAAGAAGACCGTCGAGCTCGATCCGGAGGCGGTGCTGGACTACCTGATGCCGATCATCGAGCCGGCGCGGGTCGCCGAGTTCACCTTCAGCCGGGGATGGCTGCGGGGGCAGGCGGGCCGCCTCGCCGACCCGCGGTCGCCCGCCCACCAGCTGGGGAAGCGGCTCAACCTGCCGCCGTCGTACCTGCTGATACACCGCGTGACGCTGAGCACCATCGGCGTCCTGTGCCAGTTGGGCGCCACGGTCCGTCTGCGGCACGAACTGGAGTCGTGGCTCCCGGGGTTCGCCCCGGCGGAGTGAGAGGGGCGGTACCCCGCGCCCCAGGGGGGCGACGCACTGCGGGGCCGCCCCCGTAGGGAGCGGCCCCGTCGTCACCGCCTCACGGCGCCGTCGCGCCGTTCGCATGTCGCGCCGTCGCGCCGTTCGCGTGTCGCGCCGTCGCGCCGCGGTGAGGCGGCGGGACGGTCGCGGCGGTCGCGATGGTTACTGCATCACGGCGAGCGCCAGTGCACGCCGGGCGCGCATCGACGCGCGCTCGGCACGCCGCTGCATCCGTCGCGCGGCGAGGATGCGGAGCCCGGGCCGAGCGAGCTCGGCCTCGCGCATCCGCTCGTGCATATGCGCACGCGCGAGGGCTTCTGGGATGAGTTGCATTTCTCGGGTCCTGTTCTGACGCACCTCGGGCGCGCCGGTGTAAGGGAAGTCTCGGGTGGTGGCAGGCAGGGAGCCTGCGGGCTGCTCGAAGGCGGACAGCTTCATCGGGGCCTGTTTCCGGGGATCGTGCGTGTGGGGAGCGTCGATGGTGCGGGGGCCGGTCATGCCGCGACCGGGTTCTTGCGCGGGCGGCCACGCGGCCGCTTGCGGGCCACCACGACGCCCTGGACGAACAGCTCGCCGCCCCAGACGCCCCAGGGCTCGCGACGCTCCTTGGCGCCGGCGAGGCAGGCGTCGACCAACGGGCAGGTGCGGCAGAGCGACTTGGCGTACTCGACGTCGGCCGGGGACTCGGCGAAGAAGACCTCGGGGTCGTTGGAGCGGCACGGGACCGGGGCGCCGAGGCCCTCGATGGCGTCGTCGAGAGCGGTCAGGGTGATGAGCGGAGTCAAGGAAAGGTCCTCCGTGAGGCCGGGCGGGGAAGTGGTGTCGGAAGGCGGTACGGACGGGGCGTGCGCTTCGAGTTGCACGGGGTTTCTTCCTCGTCTGGTGTCGTCCGGCCGGTCGGCCGGTGGTGGGTACCGGTTGTTCTCTTGTCCCGAGGTCCTTCGGTCCGTCTCCCTGATCAGGGAAAACAGAAGGGCCGCGGATCCCTGATGGGGTTCCGCGGCCCTGAAGGCGCCGGCCTGAGAAATCAGGCTGGATCGCTCCAGGGTTCCGGCCCGCGGAGGGCCCACATCGTCTGGGGGTGGTTCATCGTCTGCTGGGGCTTACCGGCACCGGCCGCCGCGTAGCCGAAGGCCTGAGCCTTCGCCACTCCTGCTTCCAGTGCCTTGGTCGGTCGCTCCTCGCGGACGAAAATGCCCACGTAGGCCGACTCGGACCGGCTGCCGAAGACCGGGGCGCCGAGCAGCAGTCCGCCCTTGGCCAGACCGCCGCCGACCAGGCCGGAGCCGAGACCGGTGACGTCGGAGCCGGACAGCACGGAGGCGGACACACCGGTGCCGCGGTCGAAGGCGTCGAGAGCGCACAGCGAGGCGACGAGATGATCGTTCTCCAGAGCGGCGGTGCCGAAGGCACGGGTGGTGCTGATGCCGGTGGTGTTGGTCTTGCTGATCACTTCAATCGCCTCCTCTCGGCGTCTTGGGGGACCGCGAACGGTCCGGCGGATACAGACGTCAGTACAGCACGGAACGGAAGCCTTTTTGGAGGCTTCGTGTTTCCGTGGTCTAGAACCTATGGGGGATCACACGGCGGGCGCAAACTATTTTTGCGACGACTTCGCAACGGTGGGTCGCGGAGCCGCTCAGTCCGCCTCCGGCGGGTCCTGACCGGCGCAAATGGCGAGCACGTCGGCCCCGTAGCGGTCCAGCTTGCGCATGCCGACGCCGGGGATCCGCGCCAGCTCCACCGGGTCCTCGGGCACCGTCTCGGCGATGGCGATCATCGTCTTGTCGGTGAAGACGCAGAAGGCCGGCTGCCCGCTGCGGCGCGCCTGCACCTCACGCCAGGCCCGCAGCCGCTCGTAGACGCCCTCGTCCATCTCGGAGGGGCAGTCCTCGCAGCGCATCAGCTTCATCTCGCCGGCGTCGGTGAGCGTGCGCCCGCAGACCTTGCAGCGGGCCACGGTGCGCCGCGTCCGCCGGGGCGCCGCCCGCTCGGCGCGAGCGGCCGCCCGGACCCCGTCCGCGCCCTCCGCCGCCGCGGTGCCGTACTCGACGCCGCCGGCGCCCCCGAGGCCCGGGCGGGCACCCGCCGCGGAGCCGCTGCCGGGGCGCAGGCCGTCCAGGAAACGGCTGGGCCGCCGGTTGGGCCGGCCTCCCGGCGACCGCGACAAGGCCCAGGAGACCTGCAGGTGCTCCCGCGCCCGGGTGACGCCGACGTAGAGCAGGCGGCGCTCCTCCTCGATCTGCTCGTCGGTGCGGGCATAGGTGATCGGCATCATCCCCTCGGCCACGCCGACCAGGAGGACGGCGTCCCACTCCAGGCCCTTGGCCGAGTGCAGGGAGGCCAGGGTGACGCCCTGGACCGTCGGGGCGTGCTGGGCGGCCGCGCGCTCGTCGAGTTCGGCGACCAGGTCCGCGAGGGTGACCTGCGGCCGGGCCGCTGCGAAGCCCTCCGCGAGGTGGACCAGCGCGGCCAGCGACTCCCACTTCTCGCGGGCCGACCCGGAGCCGGCCGGCGGCGCGGGCGTCCAGCCCTGGCCGGAGAGCACCGCGCGGACCTGGCCGGGCAGGTCGGAGGCGTCCCCGAGCAGCGCGTCGTTCCCTCCGAAGCGGGCGGCGGCGCGCAGCTGGTGGACGGCCTGGCGGACCTCCTGGCGTTCGAAGAACCGCTCGGCGCCGCGCAACTGGTAGGGAACACCGGCGTCGGCGAGCGCCTGCTCGTAGGTCTCGGACTGGGCGTTGGTCCGGAACAGCACGGCGATCTCGCCCGCCGGGACGCCCGAGGCGATCAGCCGGCGGATGGCGCGGGCGGCGCCCTCCGCCTCGGAGGGCTCGTCGGCGTACTCGGCGAATCCGGGCTCGGGCCCGGCCGGACGCTGCGAGACCAGCTCCAGCCGGTGGTCGGCGGCCCGGCCGGTGGCCCGGCCGAGCACGCCATTGGCGAGCCGCACCACCTGGGGCGTGGACCGGTAGTCGCGGACCAGTTTGACCACGGTGGCGCCCGGGTGGCGGGTGCGGAAGTCGAGCAGGTAGTCGGGGGTGGCCCCGGTGAACGAGTAGATGGTCTGGCCGGCGTCGCCGACCACGCAGATGTTCTCCCGCTCCCCCAGCCACAGTTCGAGCAGGCGCTGCTGGAGCGGGGAGACGTCCTGGTACTCGTCGACGACGAAGTGCTGGTACTGGGCCCGGACCTCGCGGGCGATGTCCGGACGGTCCTGGAGGATGCCCACGGTCAGCAGCAGGACGTCCTCGAAGTCGATGACGCCGCGGTCCCGCTTGAGCTCCTCGTACAGGTCGTAGACGCGGGCGATCTCCGCCGGGTCCCGGGGGGCCTCCCGCCCGGCCTTGGCGGCGGCGGCCGCGTAGTCGGCGGCGACGGTCTGGGTGACCTTGGCCCACTCGATCTCCGCGGTGACGTCCCGCAGCTCGCCGCGGTCGAGCCGGATCCCGCAGCCGGCGGCCGCCTCGGCGACCACCTGGATCTTGCGGTCCACGATCCGGGGCAGCGCCCCGCCCACCGCCTTGGGCCAGAAGTACTGGAGCTGGCGCAGCGCCGCCGCGTGGAAGGTGCGGGCCTGCACGCCGGTCGCGCCGAGCTGGCGGAGCCGGCCGCGCATCTCGCCGGCCGCGCGGTTGGTGAAGGTGACGGCGAGGACGGTGGAGGGCTGGAGGATGCCCGCGCGCACGCCGTAGGCGATGCGGTGGGTGATCGCGCGGGTCTTGCCGGTGCCCGCACCGGCCAGGACGCACACCGGCCCGTGCAGCGCGGTGGCCACGGCCCGCTGCTCGGGGTCGAGCCCTTCCAGCACCGCGTCGGCCGAGTCCGGGACGGCGGGGAAGAGGGAGGAGTGCGTTGCTGGTGTCACCCCGCCATGCTGCCAGGTCGCCCGGTGCGGATGAGGCGGCCGTCCACAGGGCACGGGTATTCGTCGTACGAATGCGGTGTAGCTCACCTGGAGCGGGACGGCGGGAATGCCGGCCGTGCACGGGACGTTCACCGGGTGCGACAGACCGTCGTGCGACTGCCGTACCCCATCTCCCCGAGGAGCGCGAAGCCCATGCCCGGCACTGTGACGATGTACAGCACCACGTGGTGCGGCTACTGCCACCGGCTGAAGAGCCAGCTGAGCCGTGAGGGCATCGCGTACGAGGAGATAAACATCGAGCAGGACCCGGAGTCGGCGCTCTTCGTCGAGAAGGTGAACGGCGGCAACCAGGTCGTGCCGACGGTCCGCGTCGTGCCCTCCGCGGGCGGCGAGGCGGTCGTGATGACCAACCCGAGCCTGGCCCAGGTCAAGCAGGCCCTCGGCGCCTGACCCCGCTCTCCCGAGACCCCCGTCCCGGCCGTCCCCGGCCGCCGGCGGGGGTCTCGCGTGTCCGGCGCCGCCCGTCGCTTGACCCTGCCGCAGCGTCAGGGTTTCTACTGGCCGTATGCGAACGGGAGAGCTTGCCGCCCTGGTCGGGGTGACCACCCGCGCCGTGCGGCACTACCACCACGTCGGGGTGCTGCCGGAGCCGGAGCGGGACCCCAACGGGTACCGGCGGTACACCTTGCGCCATGCCGCGCTGCTGGCGCGGATCCGGCGGCTGACCGAGCTGGGAATCGGCCTCGACGAGGTGCGGGACGTCCTCGCCGACGACGCCGACCGTGAACTGGCCGAGGTGCTGGAGGAGCTCGACGACGACCTGGCGCGGCAGGAACGGCTGATCCGCGAACGCCGGGAGCGGCTCGCGGAGGTCCTGGTGGACGCCCGGGCCGGACGGCTCACCTCCGAGGGCCCCCTGTCACCGCGGCTGGCCGGTCTCCTGGCCTCCCTCGACGGGCCGGCCGGGTCGCCGACGGCGGCGCTGGACCGGGAGGTGCTGGCGCTGCTCGACACGGTCATGCCGGCACAGCAGCGTGACCGGCTGGTGGAGGCACTGGGGGCGATGACCGCGCGGCCGGAGGTCGTGGAGCGGTCGCACGAGCTCTACCGGCGGATGGACGCGCTGCTGGACGTCCCGCCGGACGACCCGCGGGTCGCGGAGACCGGCGAGTTGATGGCGGACCTGCTCCCCGCGGAGCTCCTCGTCGAGTGGGGCGGTGCGGAGCCCGACGCCGCGAGCGCGGAGACGCTGCTGTCGGGGCTGTCCCCCGCGCAGCGGGAGGCGCTCCGGCACGGCCTCGCGGTGGCCGTGCGCCGTGCGCGGGCGGCTTCTCCGCAACGAGCGCCGACACGGCGGCCGGACGAGCGCGCGGCGGGCGCGGCAGGTACGGCAGATGCGGCGAGTACGCCAGGCGCGGCGGGTACGGCGGACACGGCAGGCGCGGCGGGTGCGCCAGGCACGGCAGGCGCGCCAGGCACGGCAGGCGCGCCGGGCGCGGCGGGTGCGCCGTGAGCCGGCGGTGGCTGCGGCGGGTCGCCTGGGCGGTGGTGCCGGCGGAGCTGCTGACGGTGGTGTGCCTGGCGGCCGGGGTGGACGTGCCGCCGCCGTTGCTCGTGGCCGCGGAGATCACGGTGGCGGCGCTGCTGATGGCGGAGGCCGTCGCGCTGCTGCGGCTGCGGCGCGCGGGGCTGTCGTGGCGTGAGGCGGCGGGCGAGCTGGTGCCCGAGCCGGTGCTGCGGCTGGCCGGGCACGAGCTGCGGCTGTGGCAGAGCCTGCTCCTGTGGGTGCGGCGGGCACGCCACGGCCTGCGGGAGGGGGACGTGGCGTTCGGCCACGCGCGGGGTGACGCGGCCATGATGTACGGGCTGCTCTTCGTCTGCCTGGTCGAGACGGTGGGGCTGTCGGTGCTGCTGGCCGACTGGCCGGCCGCGCACGCGGTGGTGCTGGTGCTCGACGTCCAGACGGTGCTGTTCCTGCTGGGTCTGCGGGCGGCGGCGGTGGTCCGGCCGCACGTGCTGGGCGGCGGGGTGCTGCGGGTGCGCAGCGGGGCGCACCTGGACCTGGCGATACCGCTGGAGCGGATCGCGTCGGTGCGGCGCCGGTCGGCGTACGCGCACGCCGAGACGGAGGGGGAGCTGAACCTCCCGGTCGGCTCGCAGACGTCGATCGTGCTGGAGCTGAGGGAGGCGGTGCGGGCGCCGCGGTTGCTGGGCGGCGGGCGGGCGGTCCGGGTGGTGCGGTTCCACGCGGACGAGCCGGACGCGCTGTACGCGGCGCTGGTCGGTGCGCTGCGCCCGCACGGTGAGGCCGCCTGAGCGCGGCGGCCTCACCCTGCCGGAAACGTCAGGCGGCGGCCCGGGTGGGCAGCGGGCGGCCGTACCAGTTCTCGATGAGCCGCGCGGCGATGGAGATGCCGTAGGGCGGGAGGACCTCGCCGGAGGCGAAGGCGGCGGTGAGCTCGTCGCGGGAGAACCACCGTGCCTCGCTGATCTCCTCGCCGTCGACCTGCGTGTGCGTCGTGGTCGCCCGCGCCATGAAGCCGAGCATCAGGCTGGAGGGGAACGGCCACGGCTGGCTGGCCACGTAGGAGACGTCGCCGATGATCACGCCGGCCTCCTCGAAGACCTCGCGCCGTACCGCCGCCTCGATGGACTCGCCCGGCTCCACGAACCCGGCGAGGGTCGAGAAGCGGCCCTCCGGCCAGTGCACCTGGCGTCCGAGCAGGATGCGGCCGTCGTCGTCGGTGACGGCCATGATGACCGCGGGGTCGGTGCGCGGGTAGTGCTCCGCCCCGCACTTGGGGCAGCGCCGCACGTGCCCGGCCGCGGCGATGACCGTCCTGCCGCCGCAGCGGGAGCAGAACCGGTGCAGCCGCTGCCAGTTCTCCAGCGCCACCGCGTGCACCATCAGCCCGGCGTCCCGGTCGGACAGCAGCAGGCCGGCCTCGCGCAGCCCGGCCGGGCGCGCCGACTGGTCCATGCGGCCGGGCAGCGAGTCCCGCTGGAGGGCGAAGTAGCGCACGCCGTCCTCGTCGGTGCCGAGGAAGTAGCGGTGGGCCTCGGTGAGCGGCGCCTCGAACGACGGCGTGGTGACCAGCTCGGTGCGCCCGTCCGGCGTCTCGTCGATGAGCACCTGTCCGCCGGAGACGACGAAGCAGCGCGTGGTGGGGTGGCTCCAGGCGGCGGCGAGCCAGGCCTCGTCGAGCCGGTGGTGGGCGGCGCGGTCGATGCCGGAGGGCGCGGTCAGCGCGACCGGCGGCCCGGCGAGGCCGCCGGAGCCGGTCGTGTCGCCGGCGGCGGTCGTGTCGCCGGCGGCGGTCGTGTCGCCGGCGGGGTGGTCCTGACCGGCGGGGTCGTCGGCGGCGCGTTCGGTGGTCGATGCGGTCACGGCGGGTTCGGGCTCCCCCTGTGATGCGGCCGGCCCGCCTGCGGCGGCGGCCTGGGCGTCGGTGGTGTCAGCGGGCATCGCGCAGGCTCTCCGCGAGGTCGCCCCAGAGGTACGCGGTGGTCTCCACGCCCTTGACGAGGAGGTCCAGCTCGACCTTCTCGTCGGGCGCGTGCCAGCCGTCGGACGGCACCGAGATGCCGAGGAACAGCACCGGGGCGCCCAGCACCTCCTGGAGGTCGGCGGCGGGGCCGGAGCCACCCTCCCGGGTGAAGCGGATCGGCTGCCGGAAGGCGCGGCCCATGGCGCGGGCCAGGGACTGCAGCGCCGGGTGGTCCAGCGGCGTGAGGCAGGGGCGGGTGGCGCCGCCGGACTCGATCTCGTACCGGATGCCGGCCGGGATCCGCTCGGCGACCCAGTCGCGGACCAGCTGTTCGATCCGTGCGGTGTCCTGTCCGGCGACCAGCCGGAAGGTCAGCTTGACCATCGCCGAGGACGGGACGATCGTCTTGCCGCCGGCGCCCTGGTAGCCGCCGCCGATGCCGTTGACCTCGGCGGTCGGGCGGGCCCAGATGCGCTCCAGCGTGGTGTAGCCGGCCTCGCCGGAGGCCGCGTGCGACTTGGCGGTGCGCAGCCAGCGCTCCTCGTCGAAGGGCAGCTCGGCGAAGAGGGCGCGCTCGCGGCCGGTCAGCTCGACGACGCCGTCGTAGAAGCCGGGGATCGCGACCCGGCCGTCCGCGTCGTGCAGGGCGGCGACCAGCCGGGCGACGGCGGTGGCCGGGTTGGGCACCGCGCCGCCGAAGGAGCCGGAGTGGATGTCCTGGTCGGGGCCGTACAGGCGCACCTCGAACTCGGCGAGGCCGCGCATGCCGGTGCAGACGGTGGGGGTGTCCTCGGACCACATGCCGGTGTCGGAGACGATCACGGCGTCCGCGGCGAGCCGCCCGGCCCGCTCCTCGACGAGGGCGCGGAAGTGCGGCGACCCGGACTCCTCCTCGCCCTCGACCAGCAGCTTCAGGTGGACGGCGGGCGAGCTGCGGCCGGTGGCGGCGAGGTGGGCGCGGACCCCGAGCGTGTGGAAGTAGACCTGGCCCTTGTCGTCGGCGGCGCCGCGCGCGTACAGGCGGCCGTCCTTGACGACGGGCTCGAACGGGTCGGTGTCCCAGCCGTCCTCCCGGGCGGCGGGCTGCACGTCGTGGTGGCCGTAGACCAGCACGACGGGGGCGTCCGGCTCCTCGGCGGGCCACTCGGCGAAGACGGCCGGGGCGCCCGGTGTGTCCCAGACCTCGACGACCGGGAAGCCCGTCTCCTTCAGTGCGCCCGCCAGCCAGTCGGCGCTGCGCCGCACGTCACCGGCGTGCTCGGGCTGGGCCGAGACCGACGGGATGCGGAGCCACTGGGAGAGCTCCTCGAGGAACGAGGCGCGGTGCTGCTCGATGTACGTCTGGACGGCGCTGTCCAAGGTCTCGCTCATATCTTTGACCCTATCCGGCCGAACCCGTGGGCCGATGGGGTGAAGGAGTCCCGGAGCCAGTGGAACTGGACACTCCGGCCGCCTCGAACGCTCCGCCTTCGCCGGATTCCTCCGGATCGTCCCCTGTCAGGAGGCGTTCCAGCTCCGCCCGGCCGGGCAGATCCGCCGGGCGGACCACCTCGCCGGTGCGGACGTACAGGAAGGACGCTGTGACCGATTCCACGGGCACGCCCTGCTGCTCGGCCCAGGCCAGCCGGTAGACGGCGAGCTGCAGCGGGTCGGCGGTGGGGGCGCGGTGGGTCTTCCAGTCCACGATCTCGTACCGGACCTCCTCGGCGGCCGCCTCCTCCCCTTCCAGCCCCTCCGTGTCTTCCGTGTCTTCCTTCTCTTCCGTCACGCGGTAGACGGCGTCGATCCGGCCGCGCACCACCCGGCCGGCCAGGCCCAGCTGGAACGGCGCCTCGACGCGGTAGGGCGTGCGGCGGGCGTACTCGGTGCGCTCGAAGGCCTCCTTGAGCGCCTCCAGGTCACGCTCGTCCTCGATCTCGGCGTCCGTGCCGGGCAGCTCGTCGGGCTCCAGCATGGGCAGCCGCAGCGCCTCGAAGCGGGACTCCACCCAGGCGTGGAACCGGGTTCCGCGGCGGGCGGCCGGCTGCGGCGGCCGCGGCATGGGGCGGGCCAGCTCGCGGGCGAAGCCGTCCGGGTCCTCGTGCAGACGCATCAGCTCGGTGGCGGTGAGGGAGGCGGGCAGCCGCACCTCGGTCACCGCCTGCCGGGCGATCAGGAGCTCCTCGGCGAGTGCGTCGAGGTCGCGGTCCCAGGACGCGACGGCGCGCGCCTCCTCGGGCGTGAGCGGCTCGGCGAACTGGTGCGGAACGAACGGGGCGGGCCGTGCGGGGGGCAGCGTGTCGCCGTCACGGTCCGCGGGCAGGTCGTCGCCGCCGTACGGATCCGGCTGCGGGTCCCGGCCGGACGGGTCCGGCGGCAGGTCGTGCTCGTGCGGGTCCGGCGGCAGGGTGTCGCGGTCGTCGTACAGGTCCGGCGGCACGGGGTCGTGGTCGTACGGGCCCGGGAGGAGGGTGTCGTCGTGCGGGTCCGGGGGGAGGGCGTCGTCGTACGGATCGGGGGGCAGGTCCTCGTCGTCCGGCGGCGGAGGCCAGTCGGGGTGGTGGGCGTGCGCCGCCTCGTCGGGCTCGGCGGCGCCCGAGGCGGCCCGCTCCAGGTGCGCGAGAACGGTGCGCTCGGCGGCGCGGCGGCGGCGCGCCGCCTCCTCGTCGAGCGGGAGCGGCCAGGCGTGCTCGGCGCCGCCGCTGTGCAGGACGGGGTTCTTCTCGTCCATCTCCGGCCCGTCCGCCCAGACCTCGATCTCGCCGTGCCCGGCCTCGCAGTGTTCGTACAGCGCCTTGAGGAACGCGGACGGCCCGCGCGGGCGGGTCCTGGCCGGCGCCCACCAGTGGCCGGAGCCGAGCAGGAGCGAGCGGGGACGGGTGAAGGTGACGTATCCGAGCCGCAGCTCCTCGGTCCGGTGGTGCTCGTCCGTCGCCGCCTTGAAGGCCTTCATGCCCTTGGCGTCGAAGGACGCGATGTCCGGCAGGGTGGAGGCGTCGCCGCGCAGGGCGTGCGGCAGGACCCGGCCCTGGGCGGTCCACCGGTCCTGGCCCTTGGCGTCGGGGAAGCCGCCCTGGACGAGGCCCGGCACCACGACCACGTCCCACTCCAGGCCCTTGGACTTGTGCGCGGTGAGCACCTTGACCGTGTTCTCGCCGCCGGGCAGGGCGTTGTCCAGCCCCTTCTCGAACTCGGCGGCGGCCCGCAGGAAGCCCAGGAACGCCTGGAGGGTGGCCCGGCCGTCCTCGGCGGTGGCGGTGGCGGCGAAGGAGGCGGCCGTGTCGAGGAAGTTGCCGAGCGTCTCGCGGCGGCGGGCGGCGAGCGCGCCGGGCGAGGCGGACAGCTCGACCTCCAGACCGGTCACCGCGAGGACGCGGTGCAGGACGTCCATCAGCGGGTCGGACAGCGACCTCCGCAGGTCCCGCAGCTCGGCGGCGAGCCGGGCGAACCGCACCCGCGCCTCCGCGGAGAACGGCAGCCCGTCGTGGTCGCCGCCCAGGGACGGGTCGACGAAGGTCTCCAGGGCGTCCGCCAAGGAGATCACCTCCGCCGGGTCGGTCCCCTCGACGGCCGCCACCAGGCGGCGCTCCAGGTCCTCGTCGTCGTGGCCGCCGCGCGCCACGAGGAGGCGGGCCCGGCGTCCGAGCAGGGCGAGGTCGCGGGGGCCGATCCGCCAGCGCGGCCCGGCCAGCAGCCGGACCAGGGAGGCGTTGGCGCCCGGGTCCTGGAGCACCTCGCAGGTGGCGACGAGGTCGGCGACCTCCGGCAGGTCGAGCAGACCGGCCAGGCCCACCACCTCCACCGGGACGTCCCGGGACACCAGGGCGGCGTGCAGCGGGGCGAAGTCGGCGGTGCGGCGGCACAGCACGGCGATCTCTCCGGGGGGCGTCCCGGTGGCCACCAGATGGGCGATGGAGTCCGCGATCCAGTCCGTCTCCTCCACGGCGGTCCGCAGCAGCGCGCAGCGCACCCGGCCGTCCCGCTCGGCGCCCGGGGCGGGGCGCAGGGCCTCGACGCCCTCGTGCATGTCCCGCAGCGGGGCGGCCATGCGGTTGGCCAGGTCGAGGAGGAGGCCGCCGCTGCGCCGGTTCTCGCTCAGCGACAGGCGGGTCGCCGGGGTGCCGTCGGCGTGCGGGAAGTGCTCGGGGAAGTCGTCCAGGTTGGCCACCGAGGCGCCGCGCCAGCCGTAGATCGCCTGGCAGGGGTCGCCCACCGCGGTCACCGGGTGGCCCGTACCGCCGCCGAACAGGCCGGAGAGGAGGATCCGCTGGGCCACCGAGGTGTCCTGGTACTCGTCGAGCAGCACCACCCGGTACTGGTCGCGCAGCAGCGCGCCGACCTCGGGGCGGCCGCGCGCCAGCTCGGCGGAGAGCCCGATCTGGTCGCCGAAGTCGACCAGATCCCGCTCCCGCTTGGCCTTCCGGAACCGTCCGACCAGCTCGGCGAGCTCGCGCCGGGCCGCCGCGGCCCTGGGGACCTTGCGCAGGTCGTCGTTGGTGAGCTTGGCGTCCGCCAGCTCGGCCAGCAGTTCCGCGTCGTACGCCCGGAGCCGCTCGGGCGTGACCAGGTGCTCGGAGAGCTCGCCCTCCAGGGTGAGCAGGTCCCGGATCAGGTTGGCGAAGGTGCCGGTCAGCGACGGGTAGGGCCCGGGCGCCTCGCGCAGCACGCGGGCCGCGAGCTGGTAGCGGGCGGCCCCGCCGAGCAGTCTCGCGCTGGGCTCCAGGCCGATCCGCAGGCCGTGGTCGGTGAGGAGGCGTCCGGCGAAGGAGTGGTAGGTGGAGATCAGCGGCTCGCCGGCGCCCTCCTCCGGCCCGGCCCCGGGCTCGAAGGCGTCCGGGTCGGTGACCCCGGCCTTCACGAGCGCCTTGCGGACGCGCTCGGACAGCTCGGCGGCGGCCTTGTTGGTGAAGGTCAGCCCGAGCACCTGCTCCGGCGCGACCTGCCCCGTGCCGGTGAGCCACACCACCCGGGCGGCCATCACCGTCGTCTTCCCCGACCCCGCTCCCGCGACGATCACCTGCGGCGCGGGCGGCGCCGTGATGCACGCCAGCTGCTCCGGGGTGAACGGAATGCCGAGCAGCTCCTTGAGCTGCTCGGGGTCGGTGATGCGAGGGTCGGACACGCTTCGAGGCTAACCCGCCGGGCGGACAGCGGACGCCGCGTCGGGGGCGACCGGTGCCGCCGCAGCCTGGCCTCGCCCTCGGGGCCAGGTGGCCGGGGGCCGGGGGCCGGGGCTGGGGCGGGGGCAGGGCCGGGGCCGGGGTCAGTCCACCACGTGCCGGCCCTCCGGGCGGGCGGAGCAGGACTGCTTGAAGGCGCAGTGGTCGCAGTGGCCGCCGGTGGCCGGGACGAAGCGCTCGTCGAGGACCTTGCCGGCGGCGGTGGCCAGCAGGTCCCCGACCCACTCCCCCTCCAGGGGGTCCTGGGCCTGGACCTTGGGGAGGTCCTCGGCCTTGCGGGAGGTCGCCTGCCGCAGGTGGACCAGTTCCGCGCCGCCCGCCTCGGGGCGCTCCCCGTCGAACGCCTCGTCGACGGCGCCCTCGCGCACCGCCAGCTGGTAGACGGCGAGCTGCGGGTGGCGGGCGACCTCGCCGGAGGTGGGCGCCGACCGGCCGGTCTTGAAGTCGACGACGTAGGCGCGGCCCTCGGCGTCGGTCTCGACGCGGTCCATGGAGCCGCGGATGCGTATCCGGTGTTCGCCGGCGGCGAGGGTGACGTCGAAGTCGTGCTCGGTGGCGACCGGCCGGCGTCCTGTCTCGGCGCCCATCACGTGCCAGTTGAGGAACCGCTCCAGCGCGGCGCGCGCGTTGTCGCGTTCCTGGTCGGACTTCCAGGGCGCGTCGAAGGCGAGCGAGTTCCACACCGAGTCGAGGCGTTCCATCAGGACGTCGAGGTCGGCGGGGGTGCGGCCGGAGGCCACCTCGTCGGCCAGCACGTGCACGACGTTGCCGAAGCTCTGGGCGGTGGTGGCGGGGGTGTCGGCCTTCACCTCGCGGCCCAGGAACCACTGCAGCGCGCAGGTGTTGGCGAGCTGGTCCAGCGCGCTGCCCGACAGGACGACGGGCTGGTCCCGGTCACGGAGCGGGACCTTGCTCTCGGTCGGCTCGTGCATGCCCCACCAGCGGGAGGGGTGGGCGGCGGGCGCCAGCGGGCGGCCCTCGTCGTCGGTCAGGGCGGCGAGCTTGGCCAGTCTCCGCGCGGCGGCCTCGCGCAGGGCGTCGGAGGCCCGGGGGTCGACGGTGGTGGCCCGGAGCTCGGCGACCAGGGCGGCCACCGACAGCGGGCGGCGCGGACGACCGGTGACGTCGCGGGGCTCGACGCCGAGTTCGGTGAGGAAGCGGGAGGGCTGGTCGCCGTCCTCGGCGGGAGCCTTGACGGCGGTGACGACCAGGCGTTCACGGGCGCGGGTGGCCGCGACGTAGAACAGGCGGCGCTCCTCGGCCAGCAGGGCGCCCGGGGGGAGCGGGTCGGCGAGCCCGTCCCGGCCGATCCGGTCGGCCTCGAGCAGGGAGCCGCGGCGGCGGAGGTCGGGCCACAGGCCCTCCTGGACGTCGGCGACGACGACCAGGGTCCACTCCAGGCCCTTGGAGCGGTGGGCGGTCATCAGGCGCACCGCGTCGGGGCGGGCCACCCGGCGGGTGAGGGTGTCGGCGGCGATGTCCTGGTTCTCGGTCTCGGCGAGGAAGTTGAGCGCGCCGCGGCCGCCGGTGCGTTCCTCGGCGCGGGCGGCGGTGGCGAACAGGGCGCAGACCGCGTCGAGGTCGCGGTGCGCGTTGCGGCCCGCCGCGCCGCCGCGGTGGGCGGCCCAGGCCAGCCGGCGCGGCCAGGGGGTGCCGTCCCAGAGCAGCCAGAGGGCCTCCTCGGCGGTCCCGCCCGCGGCCAGGCAGGCGCGGACGGCCCGCAGCAGCTCGCCGAGCTTGCGCGCGCCGCCGGCGTACGCGTCGTCGTGGGCGATCAGCCGCTCGGGGGCGCACAGGGCGCGGGCCAGCAGCTCGTCCGAGGGCGGCGGGAAGGCGTTGCCCGCGGCCCGCTCCTCGTCGCGCAGGGCGCGGCCGAGACGACGCAGGTCGGCGGCGTCCAGGCCGGCGAGCGGGGAGGCCAGCAGCGTGAGCGCCGTCTCGGTGTCGAGCCACACCGCTCCGTCGCCGGCCCCGTCACGGCTCCCGTCCCCGTCACGGCTCCCACCCTCGCCCTCGGCGGCCTCTGCCGCGGAGCCGGAGTCGACGCCGGCCTCGTCGCTGCTTCCGCCCTCGGCTTCGGCTCCGCCCTCGGCATCAGCGCCGCCCTGGACCTCGGCACCGACCTCACCGGCACCGGCCTCACCGTCACGGTCGGCACTCCCCGCGCCCGGGTCCCCTCCGCGGTCCGCGTCTCGAGAGGCGTCGCCCGACGCACCGTCGCGGCTCTCGTCGCCCGCCGCGGACGCGGTGGTGCGGGCGGTCGCCTCCGCCGTGGCCACCGCGCGCAGGGCGGTGAGGAGCGGCGCCACCGCGGGCTCGTGCCGCAGGGGCACGTCGTCGCCGTCGATCTCCAGGGGAACGCCGGCCGAGCTCAGGACGCGACGCACGGCGGGTATCGACTGGGAACCGGCCCGGACCAGGACGGCCATCTCGCGCCACGGGACGCCGTCCTCGAGGTGCGCGCGGCGCAGGACGTCGGCGACGTTCTCCAGCTGAGTGCTGCGGGTGGGGTAGGTGTACACCTCCACCGAACCGCCCTCCCGCTCCGGCACCAGCTCCCGGTGGGCCCGCACCTTCGCGGCGGGCAGCCGCGTCAGCGGCATGCGCCGGGTGAGCAGCCGGGTCGCCTCCAGCAGCCCCGCGCCGGCCCGGCGGGACGTGCGCAGCACCTCGACCGGAGCCGGAGCTCCGTCGGCCCGGGGGAACGCGTGCGGGAAGTCGAGGATGCCGTTGACGTCGGCGCCGCGGAAGGCGTAGATCGACTGGTCGGGGTCGCCGAACGCGACCAGCGTCCGCCCGCCCCCGGCCAGCGCCCGCAGCAGCCGCACCTGGGCCGGGTCGGTGTCCTGGTACTCGTCGACCAGCACCGCGTCGTACTCGGCGGCGAGACGGCCGCCGACCTCGGGGCGGTTGACCAGCAGCACCGCGCGGTGCACCAGCTCCGCGTAGTCGATGACGCCCTGCAGGTCGAGGACGTCCAGGTACTCCGCGAGGAAGGCGGCAGCCGCCCGCCAGTCGGGCCGGCCTATGCGGCGGGCGAACGCGTCCAGCGCCTCCGGGCCGAGCCCGAGCTCACGGGTGCGGGCCAGCACGGCGCGGACCTCGTCGGCGAAGCCGCGGGTGGTGAGGCAGGCGCGGAGGTCGTCGGGCCAGCGGACGTGGGCCAGGCCCAGCCGCTCCAGCTCCGGCTCGCCGGCCAGCAGCTCGCGCACCGCGACGTCCTGCTCGGGGCCGGAGAGCAGGCGCAGCGGCTCGGCGAAGAGGTCGCCGGCCTGGTGCGCGCGGACCAGCGCGTAACAGAAGGAGTGGAAGGTGGTGGCCCGCGGCGCCCGGGCGGCGCCGACCCGCGCCGCCATCCGGTCGCGCAGCTCCATGGCGGCCTTGCGGCTGAAGGTGAGGACCAGGATGCGCGCCGGGTCGCCGCCGCGCGCCATCCGCGCGGCCACCGACTCCACCAGCGTCGTCGTCTTGCCGGTGCCCGGACCGGCGAGGACCAGCAGCGGCCCCGAGCGGTGCTCCACCACCGCGCGCTGCGACGCGTCGAGCCGCGGCGGCTGCGGCACCGCGACCGGGGTGCGGACCAGCCGGTACCCGCCGTCGGACGCCCGCCGCGCCGTACGGCGGGGCGGTGTCACGGTGAGGGAGGGGTTGCTCATGGTTCGCCGGTCCTGGTGGTGCGGAGGGGTGTGCGACAGATGGGGAGGTGCTGGACGGGTGGAGGGCGTGTGCGAGGCGGTGGGGACGGGGCGGGCGGGGCGGCTGCGGGGAGGGTGTCCCCGAGGGGCGGATGCGGAGGTGGTCGTCCGTCGAACGTACGGCATCGCGGGGGCGTGCCCGTACGAGTCCACCGATACCGGACTTCACCCGGACGGAGGACAACCGCCCCGTCCTGCCCTCCGGACCGGTCGCCCGCGGGTCATCCCTCCGCGCCGTCCCAGCGGGCCCGCCGCATGTCCAGCCGGGGCATCGACCCCCGGGAGGCGCCGGCGGCCTCCCGCAGCGGCGTCCCCTCCTCGCGGTAGTGGTCCAGCGCGCGCAGTTCGCTGCCGGGCAGCAGCACGCCGTCGGAGCGGACCACCCGCCACCACGGGACCGCGCTCCCGTAGAGGGCCATCACCCGCCCCACCTGGCGAGGGCCGCCCTCCCCGAGCCACTCGGCGACGTCCCCATAGGTCATCACCCGGCCCGGAGGGATCCGTTCCGCCACGTCCAGCACCAGTTCCGCGTACTCGGGGAGCTCGGCGCCGGACCGCTCCACGTCACTCATCCGACCCATCCTGCCGCATCCCTCCGACACACCCGCCCACGCCCGTGGGACTCCCGCCGCACGCCCGGAACCCGCCCGGAGCGCACCCCGCACGCGGCACGCGTCCGGAGCGCACCCTGAGCGCGCCCGGAACGCTCTCCGAACGCGCTCCGGAGGCGTGCGCGGCGTATTTCACGCCTCTGGATCGCCCCCTGACCCCACCATGGGCATGCCCGGCATGCCACCATCGTGCGGGCGGTGACTGGTGATACGTGAGCAACGTGAGCAGAACGAGACCGAGGAGTGGCAGGGCGTGCATCCCGAGAAGGCGGAGAGCGCTGCCGAGGTCTCGTCGCGCCCGGAAGCAGAGATGACGAAGACTCCCCGATCACGGCGCCCCGGCGACGCCGGCGGCGGTGACGCCGACGGCGGCCCCGCCCGCGGCGGCGGCTCGCACGCCGAGAACGCCCGCGTCCCCGGAACCGGCGACAGCACCGGAAGCGGTGACGGGTCCGGAGCCGCCGGCAGCACCGGAACCCGCGACAGGACCGGAACGCCCGGCGGCGCGACGGCCCCGGACGCCCAGCTGCCCGCCGAACCCTCCGGAGCCACCGTCGCCCCCGACGACGGCGACGAGGTGCAGGGCGACGAACCCCTCCTCCCCGCCCGCGTGCACCGCCCCTCCGACCTGATGCGGCTGCTGGTCGGCCTCCTCGCCGTCGCCGTGCTGCTGGCCGTCGCCGCCTTCGCCGAGGGCGCGACCTCCGGCCTCGAGCAGGACATCAACGAGGGCACCACCGCCGCGCCCGACCTCCTGATCAAGGTGGCCGGTCTGGCGTCCAGCATCGCGATCCTGCTGGTGCCGGTGGCCTTCGCGGTGGAGCGGCTGATCAAGCGGGACGCCCTGCGGATCGCCGACGGCGTGCTGGCCGCCGTCCTCGCGCACGGAGTGACCCTCGCCACCGACCTGTGGGTGGCGCGGTCCGCCCCGCAGGCCATCCAGGACGCCCTCACCCAGCTCGCCCCCGGCGGCAGCGGCGCGTCCGCCGCGCTCACCGACCCGGTGCACGGCTACCTCGCGCCGGTGATCGCCTTCATGACCGCCGTGGGGCTCTCCCGAAGACCTCGCTGGCGCACCGTCCTGTGGGTGGTGCTGGCGCTGGACGCCTTCTCCATGCTGGTCAGCGGCTACACCACCCCCTTCTCCATCCTCCTGACCATCCTCATCGGCTGGAGCGTCGCCTACGGCACGCTGTACGCCGTCGGCTCGCCCAACGTCCGGCCCACCGGCCGCACCCTGATGGCGGGTCTGCGGCATGTGGGCTTCCACCCGGCCTCGGCCCGGCAGGAGACGGAGGGCGAGGGCCACGAGAGCGACCGGGGCCGCCGTTACTTCGTCACCCTGGAGGACGGCCGCCCCCTCGACGTCACCGTGGTCGACCGGGAACAGCAGGCGCAGGCCTTCTACTACCGGGCCTGGCGCAACCTGACGCTGCGCGGCTCGGCCACCCGGCGGAGCCTGCAGTCGCTGCGCCAGGCGCTGGAGCAGGAGGCCCTGCTGGCCTACGCGGCCATCGCCGCCGGGGCCAACGCCGCCAAGCTGATCGCCACCGCCGAGCTCGGACCGGACGCCGTGATGCTCGTGTACGAGCACACCGGAGGGCGTCCGCTGGACCAGCTGGCGGACGAGGAGATCACCGACGAGCTGATGCGGGACACCTGGCGGCAGGTGAAGGCGCTGCAGTCGCGGCGCATCGCGCACCGCAGGCTGGCCGGCGACGCCATTCTGGTGGATCGTTCCGGCGCGGTGATCCTCTCCGACCTCCGCGGCGGTGAGATCGCCGCCGGCGACCTGCTGCTGCGCATGGACATCGCCCAGCTGCTCACCACGCTCGGCCTGCGGGCCGGCGCGGAGCGGGCGGTGGCCGCCGCGGTGGACGTCCTGGGTCCCGACGCGGTCGCCGACTGCCTGCCGCTGCTGCAGCCCATCGCGCTGACCCGCACGACCCGCGCCACCCTGCGCCGGCTGGGCCGGGAGCGCGCCCAGCGGGAGCGGGAGGCGGTGCTGGAGGCCGCCGACAAGGCGCGTGCGCTGCGCGCCGCCGAACGCGAGGCCGGCGGAGGCGCCACCGCGGCCACCGCGGCCACATCGGCCGCGACCGGAGCGGCGGGCACGGCGGGCACCGTGACGGCGTCCACCGGCGCGGTGTCCGACCGCAAGGCCCTCAAGGCCGAGCAGCGCGCCGAGAAGCGTGCCGTCGACGAGGCCCTGGAGGAGGCGCGCGAGGAGGACCTGCTCACCCAGATCCGCCACCAGGTGCTGCGCATCCGCCCGCAGGCCCCGGTGGAGCCGGCCAGGCTGGAGCGGATCCGTCCGCGCACCCTGATCACCTTCATCGCGGGCGCGATCGGCGCGTACTACCTGCTGTCCCAGCTGGCCCACGTCCCGTTCGACTCGATCGCCTCGGCGCACTGGGGCTGGGTGGCCGCCGCCGCGTTGTTCGCGGCGCTCAGCTATGTCGCGGCGGCGATGTCCCTGCTGGGCTTCGTGCCGGAGCGGGTGCCGTTCAGGCGCACGGTCTCGGCGCAGGTGGCGGGGTCCTTCGTGAAGATCGTCGCCCCGGCGGCGATCGGCGGCGTGGCCCTGAACACGCGGTTCCTGCAGAAGGCCGGCATCCGCCCCGGCCTGGCGGTGGCCAGTGTGGGCGCCTCCCAGCTGTTCGGGCTGGGCTCGCACATCATGCTGCTGCTGGTCTTCGGCTACCTCACCGGCATCGAGAAGACGCCGTCCCTGTCGCCGTCCCGCACGGTGATCGCCGGGCTCCTGACGGTCGCCGTGCTGGTGCTGGTGGTGACGTCGGTTCCTCTCCTGCGGAAGTTCGTGGCGACCCGGGTGCGCTCGCTCTTCGCGGGCGTGGTGCCGCGCATGCTGGACGTGCTGCAGCGTCCGCAGAAGCTGGCGACCGGCATCGGCGGCATGCTCCTGCTGACCGCCTGCTTCGTCCTGTGCCTGGACGCCTCGGTCCGCGCGTTCGGCGACGGGTCGACCGGGGTGAGCCTGGCGAGCGTCGCGGTGGTCTTCCTGGCCGGCAACGCGCTCGGCTCGGCGGCGCCGACGCCGGGCGGCATCGGCGCGGTCGAGGCAACGCTGACCCTGGGTCTGGTGGCGGTCGGCCTGCCCCGCGAGGTCGCGGTCCCGGCCGTGATCCTCTACCGCCTGTTCACCCTGTGGCTGCCGGTGCTCCCCGGCTGGCTCTGCTTCAGCCACCTCACCCGCCGCGAGGCGCTCTGAGACGGACCCCGGCCGGCGGGCGGGACGCCAGGGTCCCGCCCGACGGGCGCGGTCCGGGCGCCCCCGGTCGACGCATGCGGCACGGACGGCCCCCGCCGACGCGGGTGGCGCGGGCGGCACCGGACGGCGAGGGGCACCGGTCGGCGAGGGTGGCGCGGGCGGCACCGGTCGGCGGCTGCGGCGGCCGGTTAACCCGGACGGGTCCCGCGCCCGCGCGGCGCACCGTGGGGCGCAGGAACATGGCGGCATGCCCTACGCCGCCCGGACCCGCACCGCAGCCCTGCTGACCTCGGCCGTCCTGGCCGCCGGAGCCCTCGCCGCCTGCGGCGGCGAGGACGGCGACGTCCGGAAGCAGTCACTCGAATGGGAGGACTGCCCGGCTCCGTCCGACGCCCAGGGCGGCGGCGCCTCGCCCTCGCCGCTCCCCCGCGGCGGCGCCTGGCAATGCGCCACCATGCGGGCGCCGCTGAACTGGTCGGAGCCGGAGGGCGACACGATCGGCATCGAGCTGATCCGGGTCCGTTCCTCCGGTCCGGCGGACGACCGCATCGGCTCCCTGATCTTCAACTTCGGCGGCCCGGGCGGCTCCGGCGTCACCACCCTGCCCGCCTTCGGCAAGGAGTACGACACGCTCCGCACCCGCTACGACCTGGTCAGTTTCGATCCGCGCGGGGTCGGCCGCAGCGAGCCCGTGGAGTGCGAGAGCGCGAGCCGGATGGACGCCCTGTTCCAGAAGGACGGCACCCCCGACGACGCCGAGGAGCGCCGCGAGTACGAGGACGGTCTGCGCAGCTTCAACAAGGCCTGCGAGGACAACTCCGGCGAGGTCCTCCCCCACGTGCGCACCACCGACGCCGCGCGCGACATGGACCTGCTGCGCCAACTCCTCGGCGACGAGGAGCTGTACTACTTCGGCATCTCGTACGGCACCGAGCTGGGCGGCGTCTACGCGCACCTGTTCCCCAGGACGGTCGGCCGTGCCGTGTTCGACGCGGTGGTCGATCCGACGGAGGACCCGGAGCAGGGGTCTCTGGCCCAGGCCCGGGGCTTCCAGCGGGCGCTGGACAACTTCGCCGAGGACTGCGCCGCCAAGCCGGAGGAGGAGTGCCCGATCGGCACCGACGCCGAGGACGTCAAGAAGCGCATCACCCAGCTCCTCGACCAGCTGGAGGAGCGTTCGCTGCCAGGCGTCTTCCCGCGCCGGCTGACCGAGACGGCGGCCACCGGCGGCATCGCGCAGGCCCTGTACTCGAAGGACTTCTGGCCGTACCTCACGCAGGCGCTGGACGAGGCGTACGACGGCGACGGCCGGACCCTGATGGCGCTGTCCGACGCGATGAACGGGCGCAGCGAGAGCGGCGAGTACAGCAACCTGGTGGCCGCCAACACGGCGATCAACTGCTCCGACGACCGGCCCCGTTACTCGGTCGCGGACGTGCAGCGGGCGCTCCCGCGCTTCCGGGAGGCGTCGCCCGTGTTCGGCGACTACATGGCCTGGTCGATGCTGAGCTGCACCGACTGGGCGGTGGAGGGCGCCGCCGACCGTCCGGACGTCAGCGCCCCGGGGGCGCCGCCGATCCTGGTCATCGGCAACACCGGCGACCCGGCGACCCCGTACGAGGGCGCCCGGCGGATGGCCCGGGCGCTGGGCCCCGGCGTGGGCATCGAGATCACCTACCGCGGCGAGGGCCACGGCGCCTACGACAGCGGCGACACGTGCGTCCAGAACGCGGTGAACGGCTACCTCCTGGAGGGCAAGGTCCCCCGCTCCGGAACCGTCTGCGGCTGACGGGCCGCCGGCGGTACCGTCCCCGCATGTGCCGCTACGCCGTGAAGGGCTACAAGCTCCACTACGCCTGCGTGTCCTGCCGGGTCGACTTCAAGCGACCCGCCGCCCCGCCCGGTGAGCACCGCTGCCCGAACTGCGGGCGGCCCCTGCTGTGTGCCGGTCACGACTTCGCGCCGCCCCGGCGGCGGGACGTCCGCGGCTGGTCGGTGGTGGCGGCGGTCCTCGGCGAGGGCCTGCGCTACGACGGTCACCGGCCCTGCGGCTGCTGCAGCGAACCCCGCTTCCGCCCCCGCACCCGGTCCCAGCTCCGCGCCCGCCGCCTCGCCGCCCGCCGCGAGGGCCTGCCCCTGTCGGCGACCCTGCCCCGCCCGGACCCGTCGACCCCGACGGACGACGCCTGAGCGGTCCGAGCGGTTGCGGTCCCTCAGGCGGGGATCCACCCCGGCCACCACGGAGGGACGTTGCTCGCGGGACACCTGCCGATGCCGGGTTCCCCGGCCGGTGTCCCCTGATAGGCGAAGACCACCCAGACCAGTCCCACCGTGACCACCACGACCAGCAGGACCCGGAGCGCGACACGGCCGGCCGGGGACGCGGTGAGCGCCGCTGCCGGCCGGCGTCCCAGACGCCAGGCCAGGACCGCCAGGACCGCGGGGACTCCGGCGTACAACGGCGACAGGAAGTTGAACGCGAACACCGCCCCGGCGTCGAAGTACACGTCGCAGTACGCCCTCGCCCGCACCGTCAGGGCCCACGCAAGCGTCCCCCCGGCGGCCCCGAACAACGCGACGGCCGCCGCCGGCAGACAGGAACCGGCCCTCTGGTCATCAGCTTCCACGCCACACCACGACACCTGACAGCCGCCGCCGGTTCCCGACCCGCCGACGAGAACGCCGAGCAGGCCCACCGCCGGGCATGCTCGGCGAGACCGGTCCACCGCACGCGGCGCGATTCGGACCCCGCCCGTGAACGACGGAAGCCCACGGCGTCCGCGCTCCGCCTGGACGCCAGGCATCAAGTCGTCAGTGCCGGCGCTTACAGTCCGAGCATGCTTCCACAGCCTGTTGAGGGGGCCGCCGGCCCTTATGACCCGGGATACCTGCCTTGCGTGGAGATGTGCATGTACCCGGTCGACGAGGCCATCACCGAACCCGTCGCCAAGTTGGGCGGCGATCCCGTGTGGCTGGAGGAGCCCTGCTGGCCCCTGCACCCCCCGGTGGAAAAGCGAAATACCCCGATTGGGCCCCTGTCGAGGCGCCGTGGCGGTTCTTCTTCTCCTTGCATTTGCACCAGCGACAGCGGGCCGTACTTCCTCAACTTCGGAGACAACGCCGGGTACGTCTACCTCAGCCCTGACGGCCTGGAAGGGCGCTTCGGTTGGACGGCCGCCTAGCACCGGCCGGCGCGTCACCCGGGGGCCACAGGTGCCGAATCGAGTGATCGTCCCTACCTGTGGATCGGCGACGCCGCGGGGAGAGGGAGACTTGAGTCTCCCGTGGGGGGAGGCGCGAGAGTGAGGTCATGGACGGCGACACGCTCTTCACGATCGGTGACCTGGCCCGGCGGACCGGGCTGACGGTCAAGACCATCCGGTTCTACTCCGACACCGGGATCGTGCCGCCGACAGACCGCAGCCCCGCTGGCTACCGGCTCTACGACATCGGCGCGCTCACGCGTCTGGATCTGGTGCGCACCCTGCGTGACCTGGGACTCGACCTTTCCGTCATCCGGCGGGTGTTGGACCGGGAGGTCTCCGTGCCCGAGGTCGCGGCCGCACACGCCGATGCGCTGGAGGTGCAGATCCGCACGCTGCGACTGCGGCGCGCCGTGTTGCGCGCGGTGGCCGAACGCGGCTCCAGCCCCGAGGAGATGGACCTCATGCACAAGCTCGCCAAGCTTTCCGACGACGAACGCCGACGCGTGATCACCGATTTCATCGACGACGCGTTCGGTGGACTCGACGCCAACGCCGACTTCGTCGACATGATGCGCTCGGCCATGCCGGAGCTGCCGGACGACCCCGAACCCGAGCAGGTCGACGCCTGGGTCGAACTCGTCGAGCTCGCCCAGGATCCCGACTTCCGCGCGGCCGTGCGCCGCATGGCGCAGTACCAGGCGGCCGAGCGTGCCCAGGGCGATGCGACCGGCTTGCACCACGACCTCACCGAGACCGTCCGGGACAGCGTCGGCCGCGCGATCGACGCAGGCATCGCCCCGGCCTCGGCCGAGGCCGCACCCGTCGTCGACGCTCTCACCGCCCGCTATGCGCAGACCTTCAGCCGCGCTGACGACGCCGACCTGCGCCACTGGCTGCTGAGGCGCCTGGAGGTCGCCGGCGACCCCCGCGCGGAACGCTACTGGCAGTTGCTCGCCGTCATCAACGGATGGCCCGTCCAGCCCAGCCTGGCTCCGGTGTTCACGTGGTTCACGCAAGCCTTGCGCGCCGGCACCGGGCAGCCGTCCCTCGTGGAGTAGTCCCGCGCCTGGCGGCCGGCCGGCTCCTCGCTGGCTTCGAGCAGGCCGTGATGGTCCGCGACCCCTCGAGCACCGCATCAGGCGTCGGACTCGAAGCGGGCATCAGGAGTGGGCCAGGCACGGGCCGTGAAGGGCGGCCGGTCGATGCGGTCGAAGCAGCGCACGAGGAAGTCCCAGAGAGCGCCGGCGGTCTCGAACCAATCGTTGCATCCGCTGCTGACGACGATGCGCCACTCATCGGGGCCCGGCTCGACGGTGAGGAAGTGACACTCTCTGCGCAGTCTGCCGTTCAGGCCGGCGCACGTCGTTCTCAGGCGGGGCGACTCTGCGTCCCGTATTGACCTGTAGATCTGCCAGGCCGCTGACGAAGGTGAACGGGGTTTCGCCCTCAGGCCGGGCCGTCTCCGGGCCGTCCGCGGCCACCCGACGCCGACCGATGACGACAGAAGCCCACGGCATCCGAGCTGGTCGGAGCCGTGGGCTTCGTCAGGTCCGCCGCGAGGCGGACGGGGGAGGTCAGTACACCGGCTTGTGCGGTTCGATCTGGTTGACCCAGCCGATGACGCCGCCGCCGACGTGGACCGCGTCGGAGAAGCCCGCGGACTTCAGCACCGCGAGGACTTCCGCACTGCGGACACCCGTCTTGCAGTGCAGGACGATCTTCTTGTCCTGCGGAAGACCCTCGAGGGCGCTGCCCATGAGGAACTCGTTCTTCGGGACCAGTCGCGCGCCCGGGATGGAGACGATCTCGTACTCGTTCTGCTCGCGGACGTCGATGATGTCGATGTCCTCGCCGTCGTCGATCCACTCCTTGAGCTGCTTGGGAGTGATCGTCGAGCCGGCGGCGGCCTGCTGGGCCTCCTCCGAGACGACGCCGCAGAAGGCCTCGTAGTCGATGAGCTCGGTGACCGTCGGGTTCTCGCCGCAGACCGCGCAGTTCGGGTCCTTGCGGATCTTGACCTGGCGGTACTGCATCTCCAGGGCGTCGTAGATCATCAGGCGGCCGACCAGCGGCTCGCCGATGCCCGCGAGGAGCTTGATGGCCTCGTTGACCTGGATGGAGCCGATCGACGCGCACAGCACGCCCAGCACGCCGCCCTCGGCGCAGGAGGGGACCATGCCCGGCGGCGGGGGCTCCGGGTAGAGGCAGCGGTAGCAGGGTCCGTGCTCCGACCAGAAGACCGAGGCCTGGCCGTCGAACCGGTAGATCGAGCCCCAGACGTACGGCTTGTTCAGCAGCACGCAGGCGTCGTTCACCAGGTAACGCGTGGCGAAGTTGTCCGTGCCGTCGACGATCAGGTCGTACTGGCTGAAGATCTCCATCACGTTCTCGGCCTCGAGCCGCTCTTCGTGAAGGACGACGTTCACGTACGGGTTGATGCCGAGGACGCTGTCCTTGGCGGACTCCGCCTTGGAGCGGCCGATGTCCGCCTGGCTGTGGATGATCTGCCGCTGCAGGTTCGACTCGTCCACCTCGTCGAACTCCACGATGCCGAGCGTGCCGACGCCCGCCGCGGCCAGGTACATCAGCGCCGGGGAGCCCAGACCGCCGGCGCCCACACACAGGACCTTCGCGTTCTTCAGCCGCTTCTGCCCGTCCATCCCGACGTCCGGGATGATCAGGTGGCGGGAGTACCTGCGGACCTCGTCCACAGTCAGCTCGTCGGCCGGCTCGACCAGGGGTGGCAACGACACGGGGACTCCGTTGGTCGGTATAGGTACGGTTGTTCTTCCGGTAACACTGCCACGCCCTTCTTCATTCCAAGACAACCGTTCCGCCCTGCGAGACGTGGGTGTCCCAGCAGCCGGGCGGGTCAGATGCGGCAGGCGGCCTCCATCCAGATGTCGGCCAGCGACTCCTCCAGACCGATCCGCGGGCGCCAGCCCAGCCGGTCCCTGGCGGTGCGCACGTCGGCCTGCTGCCAGCTGCCGCAGCCGTCGGGGTAGGGGTGGACCGGCATGGTGGGCGCGTGGTGCTCGGAGTCGGTGCGCTGGTGGCCGATCAGCCCGCGCACCATGGCCCCGGGCGGTCCGTCCAACTCGTGCAGCGCGCCGCCGTATCCGGCGACCCGGGCCAGCACCGCGGCGGCGTCCCGCAGCCGGACGGCCCTGCCCGAGCCGATGTTGATGACGCCCTGGGCGGCGGAGAGCGCCGCCGCGTGCACCGCCCGCGCCACGTCCCGCACGTCCACGAAGTCCCGCTGCACGCCCAGCCCGCCGAGCTTGAGCTCGCCGTCGCCCGACTGCATGGCACGGCGCAGCGCCTCGGCGAGCCGGCCCAGCGGGGAGCCCGCCGGGGTGCCGGGGCCCGCCGGGGAGAACACCCGCAGCACCACCGCGTCGAGGCCGGAGTTGAGCACCAGCTCGGTGGCGGCCAGCTTGCTCACCCCGTACGGGCCGCCGGGGCGCGGCACGGAGTCCTCGGCCGTGGAGGACCCCGGCTGGCTGGGCCCGTACTCGGCGCCGCAGCCCAGGTGCACCAGGCGGGCGCCGCATCCGCTGCGCCGCAGGCCCTCGCAGACGGTGGCCACGGCCACCGTGTTGTGCCGGGTCAGCTCCCGCGCGCCGCCCCGGGTGGCGCCCGCGCAGTTGACGACGACCTGCGGATGGACGGCGTCCAGGAACCGGGTGAGCGCGCCGGGGCTGCCGGCCGCCAGGTCGAACCGGACGTCGGCGTCGTCGCCCCGGCCCAGCGCGGTCAGCTGGACGGCGGGATCGGCGAGCAGGCGGTCGGCGACGAAACGGCCGAGATATCCGTTGGCTCCGATCAGCAGAACCCTCATGGCTGCTTGTACTCCTTCAAGGCGGTCTTCAGGGGTGGGGAGGGGAGGGGAGGGGGAAGTGCGCGGTGGGGGGTGGGGGGAGAGACGGGGGGGCAGCGTCGGCCCGCACGGTGCGCCGGTTCTCAGCGGTCGGACGGCGGGCGGGGCGCGGCCGGGGCGTGCGCCGAGGCCAGGGTGAGGCGGCGGCAGGCGTGGAACAGGAGCACCAGCGCGCCGGCCCCGCAGGCGATCAGCGGGACGGCGTGCGCGCCCCACACCGACACCACCGTCTCGACCGGCCCCGCGAGGAGGCCGCAGCCGGGCAGCCGGCCCGCGAACACCAGGCACACGGTGACGATCTCGGTCCAGCCCACGGCGCGCAGCACCACGCCCGGCGCGTGGGTGAAGCCGTGCACGGTCAGCAGGCGCGAGATCAGCAGCAGGGCGCCCAGCGCGGCGGTGGCCGCCGGGGTGGAGTGCTCGTCGAGCACCACGGCGCACAGGACGGCCAGCCCGGACACCGCTGCCAGGTGCACGGCGACGACACCGAGCAGCAGGGGGCGGGCGGTGGCGGCGAACTCCTCCAGGCCACGGCTCCCCGCCAGCTTGCGGCCGACGCCCGTGCGGAAGAGGTGCGCGCTCCAGGCGGCGGGCGCACAGGACAGCGCGAGGGCGAGCAGCGGGGCCAGGCTGACCGGCCAGTCGCCGGACTGCCCGCCGTCCGGCAGCCCGTCGGGGCCGCCGACGAGCCCGGCGTGCAGCAGCCCGTCGCCCAGCAGCGCGTAGCCCACCAGCAGGTACGCCCAGGCGCGCGCCCCCGGCGGGGTCCGCCAGTCGTGCGGTCCGGGGAGTGAGCGGCCCTCCGAGCTCAGCGGCCCTCGGCCGAGGGCCGCGCGCACGCCGGCGACCACGGCGAAGAGTCCCAACAGGCCGACGACCGGCCGCGCCTCGCCGGTGGTCCACCGCAGCGCCGCCACCGCGAGCACGCCCAGGGCGCCCGGCAGCAGGGCCCGGACCGCCCACCGCGCGGGCGGCGGCCCGGCCGCCGGGGGCGGGCCGGCGGGCAGCCCGTCCTCGTCGGTCCGGCCGGCCCGGGCGTACATCTCCTCGGCCAGCGAGAACACGTCCCGGTGGCGGAACCGGGCGGCGGTCCGGTCGGTGACGCCGTGGGCCTCCAGACCGGCGGCGATCTCCAGCGGGTCCACCGCGCGCTCGCAGAGGTCCCGGTGCCGCAGCATCAACGCCTTCACCGGGTCGGCGCCCGTCCCCGCGACGCCTCCGCCGTGCGGGCGACGCGGCGGTGCGACGGAGGACCCGGCGGAGGAGCCGGCCCTGTCGATCCGGTCGGCCGCGGTGCTCCTGCCGGCGGGGGCGGTCCCGTCGGCCAGGGCGGTCGGGTCGGCCAGGGCGGTCGGGTCGGCCAGGGCAGACCCCTCGGTACCGTCGGGCGTACCGGGAGGAGTACCGGCTGCACCGGTCCCGTCGCCCAGGTCGCTCCCGTCGGGCCTTCCGGGCACCCCGGCCCCGTCGGGGCCGGCGACCTCGCCGAGCCCGTCGGCCCTGCCGAGAGCGTTGGCCCCGCCGACCCCCTCGGCCTTACCGAACCCGCCGAGCCCGTCGGCCCTGCCCGGCGCGTCGACTCCGCCGGTCCTGCCGACCGCGCCGAGCTCGTCGGCCCCGTCCGCCCCGAGGGCTCTCTCACGCTTGTCCAGCCCGTTCACCGGGTCACCTCCACGGAATCGGCGCCGGCGACGCGCAGTTCGGCCGGGACCGCGAACGGCCGGGGCTCGGCGGCGTCCGCCTCGGCGATGCGGCGGGCCGGGCAGCGCCCGGCGACCTCCAGGTAGATGCGGTGGAACGCCGCGACGTTCTGCTCGACGGTGAACAGCTCCATGGCCCGCGCGCGGGCCGCCTCGCCGAGCCGCTCACGGCGCTCCGGGTCGTTCAGCAACGCCGCGCAGGCGTCGGCCAGGGCCTGCGGGTCCCGGGGCGGCACCACCAGCCCCGTCCCCCCGACGACCTCCACCACCGCGCCCACGTCGGTGGAGACCGTCGCCCGCCCGCTGAACATGGCCTCGACCACGCTCACCGGGAACCCCTCCACCACGCTGGAGAGCACGACCACCTCGGCCCGCGCGTACACCTCGGCCAGCAGGGGCGCCTCCGGCCCGCTCATGTCGACGAACTCCACCGTGCCGTCGCCCGGGAACAGCCGCCCGGCGAGCTCCTCGCAGTGCAGCAGGTAGGCCGCGCCCTCCGGGTCGGGGGCGGACCCCGCGATCCGCAGCCGCGTGCCGGGCGCGCGGAGCCGCACGGCGGCGAAGGCGTGCAGCAGCGTCACCAGGTCCTTGGACGGTTCGATGCGCCCGACCCAGACGAGGGTGCCGGGCCCGGAGCGCGCCCCCGCCGCCCGGCCGCCTGCTCCGGCGTGCTCCCCGGCCTCGGCGAAGCGCGCCGCCGACATGCCGGGGTAGACCGTGCGCACCTTGGCCCGGTCCGCGCCGCAGCGCTCCTGCCAGCGCCGGACGTGCGCGTTGCCCGGGGTGAGCATGCCGGCACTGCGGTACACCTCGGCGGCCAGGCGCCCGTGGAAGGCGGCCAGCAGCGCGCGGACGGCGGGGGGCGCCTCGGCGGAGCCGAGGTAGTGCGCGCGCAGCGGCACGCCGTACTCGGTGACCACCAGCGGGACACCGTGGAAGTGCCGCGCCAGCAGCCCGGGCAGGGCGGCGAGCCCGCCGGCCGCGGCGTGGCAGAGGTCCACCGAGCCGAGTTCGCCCGCCTCGCACCAGTCGAGCGAAAGGGGGCGCAGGGCCTGCTCCAGATGCGCGCCGACCTCCAGGAGATCCGTCACGCGCGCCTCACGCGCCGCCCGTGGGGCGCCCGGCGCGCGGCAGACCCGCTCCAGCGCCCGCACGGCCTCCTCGGAACGCAGCGCGGCGACCATCCCGCCCTCCTCGCGGGCGAGTTCGGCCAGGCCGTACAGCGCCGAGCGGAAACGGTCCGCCTCTTCGGGGGAGGGTGCGCCCGGCCCGGCCGCCCCCGCCGGACCGGTGCACAGACCGGCGGCGAGGTCGCCGTAGTGCTCGGCGAACCGGCGGCGCGCGCGGCGGCCGTACCAGGCGCCGTCGACCTCGGCCGTCCACAGCGGGGCGGTGCGCACCTGGGTGACCTGGGAGGGCAGGTCGACCCAGCCGGCCCGCTCCTGCTCCCGGTCGCGGCTGAGCGCGTACAACCGGAACTCGTGCTGGCCGAGCCCGCGTACCAGGCGGTCGCACCAGAGCCTGGCCTCACCCGTCGCGTACGGGTAACCACCCTCCG
This sequence comes from Streptomyces sp. NPDC056600, assembly GCF_042792855.1. Taxonomy (NCBI): domain Bacteria; kingdom Bacillati; phylum Actinomycetota; class Actinomycetes; order Kitasatosporales; family Streptomycetaceae; genus Streptomyces; species Streptomyces sp. NPDC056600. Next base: position 39,042 of record NZ_JBHTVQ010000006.1, on the reverse strand, counting down.
TCAGCAGTCCGATGCGCACGCGTACATCCCCGATCTCCCCTAGGAAGGGCCGCCGCCGAGGCGGCGGCTGGTAGCCGGGACGAACGTATGCGGATATGCGGGTGGCGGGGGGGGGCGGCGGAGTGCGAGCCCCCCCCCGGCGGGGGCTCCGCCGCCAAGAATCGAAAAAACAGGGAGTATGATT
>NZ_JBHTVQ010000006.1:0-38848 GCF_042792855.1 Streptomyces sp. NPDC056600 | reverse complement strand
GGGGCTGCCCTGGACGCCCGTGGGGGGGGCGCTCCTGTTTGGGGTGACGAGTTCGGCCCGGGGGGGGGGTTCTCGTTGGGGGGTTTCTGGGGGGGGGGGGGGGGGCGGGTCGCCCCCCCCCGCCACCGGAAGGGGTGAACGCCCGTAACTTTCCCTTTCACGGTGCGTTTTGTAGCGCACAGCGACGGTATGGTCGCGCGCCGTGCGCGCGCGGGCGCATGCGCCGAACGCCCGGGTCAGTCGTCCGAGTCGGCCGCGCCGCTCAGCCGTTCGGGTAGGCCCAGGCGTTCGGCCTGCAGTGGACGCCGTCGTGGTCCAGGAACTTCGTCTGCTGCTGCATCACGGGAGCCAGTCCGCCGTCCTTGACGCACTCCACGTGCCCGTAGCCCAGGCGGTGGCCCACCTCGTGGTTGATCAGCATCTGCCGGTACGAGTGGATGAGCCGGTCGCCGTAGGTCTCCGAACCCCGCGCCCAGCGGTAGGCGTTGATCATCACGCGGGAGGTGGACGCGGAGTCGCAGGAGACGTTGTCGACGGTGGTGTCCAGGCCGGACCGGGCGCACCACTCGGCGGTGGTGCCCGGGCTGGCGAGGGTGATCACGAAGTCGGGAGCCTTGTCGGCGCCCTTGGGGACCCGCTTGAACGCCAGGCCGTCGTGCGCCCAACTGCGGTCGTCATTCAGCGTCTTGTGCACGGCCTTCGCGAACAGCTCCCCGTTCAGGCCCAGTTCGTCCTCGATGTCCACACGGTAGGTGAACTCGTCGCCCTCACGCGGAGGTTCCTCGGTGCCCGGCACCGAGGTGAAGGTTCCGGGGCCCGCGAGCGTAGGACTGAGGTCGTAGACCAGGCCCATCCGCTGCTTGTAGGAGAGACCGTCCAGGTTCCAGGCCGACGGCAGCGGGGAGGGGTCCGTGACGTCCACGGGCTGCCCCTTCTCCCCCGACGCCCCCGACACCCCGGCGGCGTGCGCGCCGCGCACCGAGTGGGCCCGGTCGTCGGCGACCTGCTCGGAGACGGTGACCCCGAGGACCACCAGCACCGCGAGCGCGAGCGCGCCGGTGAACAGGCGGCCCTTCCGCCCGCGTCGCGGACCGACGCGGCGTGGTGCCGGACGGGACGCGGACGGCGCCAGATCGTCGTCGTCGTCGCCCGGACCGCCCGGACCGCCCGCGCGACCGCCGGGCCCCTCCGGATACCGGGGCCCGTCGGGGAACGCCGGACCGCCACCGAACCCGGGGCCGCCGTCGGCCCCGGGGCCGTCACCGCCCCCGGTGCGCGTCGCGGCGCCGCGGCCGCCCGGCGCACCGGGCCCGGCGGACGGCCGGTAGCGGTCGCGGTCGTCGAGCGTGTCGTAGTACGGGGGCCGCTGGTCCATCGCGGCCAGGCCCTCGGTCCGGGCCACCAGGTCACGGGGCTGCTCCGCCCAGGTGTCCCAGCCGCCGCCCTGCTCCCGCGGCCCGCGCGACCCGTACCCGGGCAGCCCGCCCTGGTCCGGGGACCGCACGTCGTACCCCTGGCGGTGGCCGCCGTGATCCTGCGGCCGCCCGCCGTGGGAGGGCCCGCTCCGGGGCCGCCCGCCGTGGTCCTCGGGGTGGCCGCCGCGCGCGGAGGGCGCGGGGGGCGGCGGACCGCCCCGGCCGTGGGCCGACGGCGGGGGCGCCCCGGGAGCCTGACGCGGGGGCGGCTCCCAGGGGCTCCAGGCGTCCTCGGCGTCCTGGACGCCGGACGCCCCGGCCGGGCCGGACGCCCCGGCGGAACGCGACGCCCCGACGACGCCTGCGGCGCCCCGCGGGTCGTGAGGGGCGGCCGCGGCCGGGCTCGCGGCATCTGCGGGCCTGGCCGGCCCCCGGCGACTGTGCCGTCCCACGCGCTCCCTCAGCTTTCGGTGTCTGTCACGGCCAGGACATCGTCGGTCTCGCCCGGACGGTGTTCCCGGGCGTCCCCACCGGACTCCCCGACCGTGCCGGCGCCGGTGTCGGCGTCGGCGTCGGCGAGGAACTCGCGGAAGGCCCGGGCGACCGTGTCCGGGCACTCCATCATGGCCACATGTCCGGCTTCCGGCAGCGCCAGCAACCGCGATCCGCGGAACGCGCGGGCCGCCCGGCGGGCCATCCGGAAGGAGACCAGCCGGTCACGGCCCCCGTAGACGAGCAGGGTGGGCGCGGCGACACGCTCGGCGTGTCGCCACAGCCGGTGCCGTCCGGCCAGGGTGTACGCGTCGACTATGCCGCGGGCCGAACGGGTCATGGCGTCCCAGAAGTACGGCAGTCGCTGCCGCCGCTCCATCTCCGCCACCGCGGCGGCCAGACCCTCCTCGGTCACCCGTCCGGGGTCCCCGTAGGTCAGCCCCAGCACGCCGCGCACCCGCTGCTCGGCCGTCCATCCGCGGGTCAGGCGGGTGAACAGGACCGTCGCGCCGGGCACCGCCATCAGTCCGGTCGGCACCGCGCTGCGCTGCACGCGCAGCTCCGGCAGCGCGGGCGAGACCAGGGTCAGCGTGCGCACCAGGTCGGGGCGGAGCGCCGCGACCTTGGTGGCGACGGCGCCGCCCATCGAGTTGCCGAAGAGGTGCACCGGGCCGCGCCCGGACCGCTCCAGGTAGCGGACGACGGCGCGGGTGTGGCCGGCGATCGAGTAGTCGCCGTCGTCCGGCGGCGGCGAGTCGCCGAAGCCGGGCAGGTCGACGGCCTCGCAGTCGAGCAGGTCGTCCAGCAGCGGCATCAGCGCCGACCAGTTCTGCGACGAGCCGCCCAGCCCGTGCACGAACAGCGCCGGCTCGACGCCCTCGCGCGAGGCCGGACGGGAGCGGACCGACAGGGTCACGCCCCGCAGCGCGACCGGCCTGATCCGCTCGCCGGCCGCGGCGACCGGGCCCACCCGGGGCAGCACGGTGCCTGCGGGCGGGACGGGGGCATCGGTCGAAGACATGCGCCAATGTTACGAGACGATCACGCGCCGCCAGGCGCACCGGCGGCCCCCGGTGGTGTGGGGGCGGTCACAACCGACGGACCGGTGCGATTCCGCCCGCCCGCCCGGATCCCCGCGGACGGGCCGGTGTGATCCGGGCGGCCCCGGGCACACATCCGCACGCGGAGGCATCGCGCCTGCGCCGGGTGTCTCCTAGGCTCGACCTCACAGGGCACCCCGTCCGGAGCGGTCCGCCGCACCGGACGACACGGACCGGAACCCCACCGAAGGGAGCCCCACCATGCCTGTCGACCCGACCGACCCGGACACCTTCGTCCACGAGGAGGAGCAGGAGGAAGCCGCCCCGGAGATCGACGTCGAGGCCCCCGAGCACGACGCGGCCGAACAGCTCGCGGACGTCCGGCCCGCCGAGGACGAGCCGGTACGCGGCGAGGCGGGCGACCGCGCCGCCGAGGCGGACCTCGCCGAGCAGGCGAGGGTGGTGGAACTCGACGAGGACGACTACCGCTGACCGCGGGGGCCGCCGGACGAGGCCTCGCACGGGTTCGGGACGGCCGGTGCGCCCGGGGGAAACGTCCCGGGAAGCACCCTCGGAACCGCCCCGGGAGCCGCCCGGCGGACCGGCCCGGAACGGCCGTCCGTGCCACCTGCGTCGCCCCGCCCTCGGGGGTCTCTCACCGCCCGGTGAATTTCTCCGGTCGCAGGACGCACAGGACGGTTACCGAAAAGTACGATGGTGCTGCGGCCCACGCCGCGCACGGACGATCTTGGGAGGCGGCGTGACAGCCATCGAGCAGACAGAGGCGGCACGCCCGCGCGGCACCCGGCTTCCGCGCCGAGCCCGGCGCAACCAACTCCTGGGGGCGGCGCAGGAGGTCTTCGTCGCCCAGGGCTACCACGCCGCCGCCATGGACGACATCGCCGAGCGGGCGGGCGTCAGCAAGCCGGTGCTGTACCAGCACTTCCCCGGCAAGCTCGAGCTGTACCTGGCCCTGCTGGACCAGCACTGCGCCGCGCTGATCGAGTCGGTGCGCGCGGCGCTCGCCTCCACGCACGACAACAAGCAGCGCGTCCGGGCGACCATGGACGCCTACTTCGCGTACGTGGAGGACGACGGCGGCGCGTTCCGCCTGGTCTTCGAGTCGGACCTGACCAACGAGCCCGCGGTGCGCGAGCGCGTGGACAAGGTGACCAACGAGTGCGCCGAGGCGATCTGCGACGTCATCGCCGAGGACACCGGGCTCTCCCGCGAGGAGTCGATGCTGCTGGCCTCCGGTCTGGGCGGTCTCGCCCAGGTGGTGGCGCGGGCCTGGCTGCACAGCGACCGCAGCGTGCCGCGGGACAAGGCGGTGCAGCTGCTGGCCTCGCTCGCCTGGCGCGGCATCGCCGGGTTCCCGCTGCACGGCACCGAGAACGCCTGAGCGGGCCGGGCCCCCGCGGGCCCGGCGACCGGCGACACCCCGGGAAGGGCCCCGCCTGGACTAATGTGTCCGGGGTACGGCGCGGACGGAAGCGAGATGTCCGCGCACCACTGACCGTCGGAGGGACAAGGCCGTGGAGGTCAAGATCGGCGTGCAGCACGCGCCCCGCGAGATCGTTCTGCAGAGCGGTCAGAGCGCCGAGGAGGTCGAGCGGCTCGTGGCCGAGGCGCTCGCCGGCAAGTCGGCGCTGCTGACCCTGGTGGACGAGCACGGCCGCAAGGTCCTGGTCCCGGCGGACCGTCTCGCGTACGTCGAGCTGGGCGAGCCGGCTCCCCGCAAGGTGGGCTTCGGCGCGCTGTAATCGGCGGGCGGACGCGCACGTGAAGGGCCGGACGGCGTTGAGCCGTCCGGCCCTTCGGCGTGTGCGGGACGTGATGGGCGGGTAGTCACACGGGGACCTTCCGTGCACGCTCCTGGTGAAGGGACCCGTCATGTTCTTCCTCGCGGCGCCGGCCTCGGTGCTCATCGGGCTCCTGCTCGCCTACGCGGCCGTCCACCGGCTCCCGCACCGGCTGCCGCCCGCGGGCGTGGTCGTGCCCACGGGGGTGGCGGGCGCCCTGCTCGGCACGCTGGTCACGTACGCGGCCCTGGCCCCCGGCCGCGTCGCGCCCCTGCTGCTCGGTGCGGCGGCGCTGTCCGCGGCCGCGGTCTCGCTGCTGCTGCGCCCGCAGCACACCGGAGCCCGCCGCCGACCCGCCGCCCGTCCCCCGGCGGCCTGAGCGGCCGGCGGCCCGGACACCGGCCTCCGCGGAACCGGAAGACCTCCACGCCGCGCAGCCGCGCGGCAGCCGGCCTCGCGCGGTTCCCCGCGCCCCTCACAGGGCGCTCCCCGCGCCGCCCGCTGCCGGGAACGTCAGGCGGCGAGCCCCAGGGCGGCCATGCGCTTGGTGTGGGCCTCGGTGATCCGGGAGAACATCCGGCCCACCTCCGCGAGGTCGAAGCCGTCCGCGACGCCGCCGACCAGCATGGTGGAGAGCGCGTCCCGCTCCGCGACCACCCGCTGGGACTGCGACAGCGCCTCGCCCATCAGCCGGCGCGCCCACAGCGCGAGGCGCCCGCCGACCCGCGGGTCCACCTCGATGGCCGCCCGCACCTTCTCCACGGCGAACTCCGCGTGGCCGAGGTCGTCGAGCACCGCCAGCACCAGCTCGCGGGTGTCGGAGTCCAGCCGCACCGCGACCTCGCGATAGAAGTCGGCCGCGATCGAGTCGCCGACGTAGGCCTTGACCAGGCCCTCCAGCCAGTCGGAGGGCGCCGTCTGCCGGTGGAAGCCGTCCAGGGCCGCGACGAACGGGGCCATCGCCTCCTCCGGGTCGACGTCGATCTCCGCGAGGCGCGCCCGCAGCCGGTCGAAGTGGCCGAACTCCGCGGAGGCCATCTTGGCCAGCTCGCCCTTGTCGGCCAGGGTCGGCGCCAGCTTCGCGTCCTCGGCGAGCCGCTCGAACGCCGACAGCTCGCCGTACGCGAGCGCTCCCAGCAGGTCCACGACGGCGGCGCGGTACTGGGGGTCTGCGGAGGCCTGCTCCCAGGTCTGCGCGGCGACCTTCTGGGTCGCGGCGTCCGGAGCGGGGGCGTCGGTCTGGCCGGTGGCGTTGTCAGGCGTCGTCATGAAACGAACGATAGTCCGCCCGCCCGGCGCCCCGGCCGTCACCGTCCTCCTCGTCGTCCGCGCAGTCGTCCGCGCAGTCGTCGGCGCAGTCGTTCTCCTCGTCGCCCCCGCCGCCGTCCTGCACGTCACGGCGGCACGCCCGGGGCGGTGACGTACGGGCATGCCGCGCACCGGCGGACCGACGCCGCGGGCGGGCGCGGGCGCGGAGGCGCACGGCGCGCGCCGGGGTGGTGTGAGGACCACAACGTCACCGAATCGACCGTCGCATGTGCGCGATTCCGGGGTATGGTGGTATTGCGCCCGCTCGTATCCGGCGGGCCGCATGAATGAGGATGCCCGGTCGGTGGCCCGATCGGCTCCGACCCGACAGCCCTCCTCGCCCGCATGCCTTCCGCGTGCGGCCACGGAGGGGACCCTCAGCGGTACGAGTGCTGGAGCGTCGGCGTGGTCCCGTGCCACAGGCCCGCCCCGAAGCAGGGCCGACGACGTCCTTCCGGTTCGGTACGGCCGTGCTCGACACGGTTGATCCCCCGCGCTCGCCTCGCGCCGCGCACACAGAAGAGGCAGCACCCTGACTACCACGTTCCGCGATCTCGGAATTCTTCCTGAGACGGCCGAGGCCCTCGAGGCCGTCGGCATCGTCACCCCCTTCCCCATCCAGGAGATGACGCTCCCCGTTGCCCTCTCGGGCTCGGACGTCATCGGCCAGGCCAAGACCGGCACGGGCAAGACCCTCGGTTTCGGCCTGCCGCTCCTGGAGCGGGTCACCGTCCCCGCCGACGTCGAGGCCGGGCGGGCGAAGCCGGAGGACCTGACCGAGGCGCCGCAGGCGCTGGTCGTGGTCCCCACCCGCGAGCTCTGCACCCAGGTCACCAACGACCTGCAGACCGCCGGCAAGGTCCGCAACGTCCGCGTCCTGGCGATCTACGGCGGCCGCGCCTACGAGCCGCAGGTCGAGGCCCTCAAGAAGGGCGTCGACGTGGTCGTCGGCACCCCGGGCCGGCTGCTCGACCTGGCCGGCCAGAAGAAGCTCGACCTCAAGCACGTCCGCAGCCTGGTCCTCGACGAGGCCGACGAGATGCTCGACCTGGGCTTCCTGCCGGACGTCGAGAAGATCATCAACATGCTTCCGGCCAAGCGCCAGACCATGCTGTTCTCGGCGACCATGCCGGGCGCGGTCATCGGCCTGGCCCGCCGCTACATGTCGCAGCCCACGCACATCAGCGCCACGTCGCCGGACGACGAGGGCAAGACGGTCGCGAACACCAAGCAGTTCGTCTACCGCGCGCACAACATGGACAAGCCCGAGATGGTCGCCCGCATCCTGCAGGCCGAGGGCCGCGGGCTGGCGATGATCTTCTGCCGCACCAAGCGCACCGCCGCCGACATCGCCGACCAGCTGCAGCGGCGGGGGTTCGCCGCCGGCGCCGTGCACGGCGACCTGGGCCAGGGTGCCCGTGAGCAGGCGCTGCGGGCCTTCCGCAACGGCAAGGTCGACGTGCTGGTCTGCACCGACGTCGCCGCGCGCGGCATCGACGTCGAGGGCGTCACGCACGTCATCAACTACCAGTCCCCCGAGGACGAGAAGACCTTCCTGCACCGCGTCGGCCGCACCGGCCGCGCCGGGGCCAAGGGCACCGCGGTCACCTTCGTCGACTGGGACGACATCCCGCGCTGGCAGCTCATCAACAAGGCGCTGGGCATCGGCTTCAACGACCCGGTGGAGACGTACTCGACGTCGCCGCACCTCTTCTCGGACCTGAACATCCCCGAGGGCACCAAGGGCATACTGCCGCGCTCCGAGCGGACGCGTGCGGGCCTCGGCGCCGAGGAGATCGAGGACCTGGGCGAGCCGGGCGGCCGCAAAGGCGACCGTGACCGCGGTGGGCGTGGCGGCCGTGGCCGTGGCGGGCGTGACGAGCGTCCGTCCCGCGGCGACCGCGGCTCCCGTGACGAGCGTCCGTCGCAGGGCGAGGGCTCCGGTGCGACGGAGGCCGCCGAGGGCGAGCGCGCTCCGCGCACCCCACGTCGCCGTCGCCGCACCCGCAACGGCGCCCCGGTGAGCCAGGCCGCCGCCGCGGCGACCGCCGCCGTGGAAGCTCCCGTCGAGGTCCCCGTCCAGGCAGCGGCTCCCGCCGCTCAGGCGGCCGTCGAGACGGCCGAGGGCACCGAGGCCGCCCCGCGCCGCCGTCGCCGGACCCGTGCGGGCGCCGGCGCCGCCGAGGGCGTCGTGACGGAGGCCGCCGCGCAGACCGCGCCGGTCGCCGAGGCCGCCCCCGTGGAGCCCGAGGCCGCGCCGCGCCGCCGGACCCGCAAGGCCGCCGCTCCCGCGCAGGCCGAGGCCGTGCTGGACACGGTCGAGGCCGTGGAGGCCGCGCCGAAGCGCCGCACCCGCAAGGCCGCCGCCCCGGCGGAGACCGCCGAGGTCACCCCGGTGGAGGCCCCGGCCGACGCCGAGGCCAAGCCGCGCCGCCGCACCCGCAAGGCCCCCGCCCCGGCGCAGGCCGAGGCCGTCGCGGACACCGTGGAGGCCGTGGAGGCCGCGCCGAAGCGCCGCACCCGCAAGGCCGCCGCCCCGGTCGAGGCCGTGGCCGACACGGTCGAGGCCCCGGTGGAGGCCGCGCCGAAGCGCCGCACCCGCAAGGCCGCCGCCCCCGCGGAGACCGCCGAGGTCACCCCGGTGGAGGCCCCGGCCGACGCCGAGGCCAAGCCGCGCCGCCGCACCCGCAAGGCCCCCGCCCCGGCCGTGGCCGACACGGTCGAGGCCGTGGAGGCAGCGCCGCGCCGCCGGACCCGCAAGACGGCCGAGGCGGCCCCGGTCGCCGAGATCCCCGCCCAGGCGGGCGAGGAGGCGCAGACCAAGCCGCGCCGCCGCACGCCCCGCAAGGCCGCGCAGCCGGCCGAGAGCTGAGGCTCCCGCCCGACGGCCCGGCTCCCCCTCGGGGGAGCCGGGCCGTCGGCGTTCCCCGGCCCGCTCGGTACTCTGACCGCCATGAGCAGGCCCGACACCTTCACTCCCCCGCCCGGCGCGCGCGCGTTCCAACTGGCCACCTCGCGCGGGGAGTTCGCCGCGATCGAGATGCCCTCCGCCCCCGGCGCGGCGCACCGCGGCACCGCCCTGCTGCTGCCCGGGTACACCGGCAGCAAGGAGGACTTCATCGCGCTGCACGCCCCGCTCGCGGCCCGCGGCTACCGCACGGTGGCCGTGGACGGGCGCGGACAATTCGAGTCGGAGGGGCCCGACCACGACGAGAAGGCGTACGCGCAGAGCGAGTTGGCCCAGGACCTGCTCTCCCAGGGCCACACCCTGGCGGAGGCGGCGGGCGCCCGGATCCATCTGCTGGGGCACTCGCTCGGCGGGCAGATCTCCCGCGCCGCCGTCCTGCGGGACGCCTCCCCGTTCCGCAGCCTCACGCTGATGTCCTCGGGTCCGGCCCACATCTCCGACTCCCAGCGGCAGCGCGTCACCATGCTCCGCGAGGCGCTGTCCTCGCTGTCGATGGAGCAGGTCTGGGACGTCATGCAGGCGATGGAGGCCACCGTCGCGCCCGAGGTGCTGGCCGAGCAGCCCGACACCGTCCCGCTGCGGGAACGCTGGCTGCGCACCCGTCCGGCGCAGCTGCTGGCCACCGGGCGCCAGTTGTGCGAGGAGCCGGACCGGGTCGGGGAGCTCGCCGCCGTGGGCCTGCCCTGTCACGTCCTCTCCGGCGCCCGCGACGACGTGTGGCCGGTGGAGCTCTTCGACGACATGGCCGTCCGTCTCGGGGCCCGCCGCACCGTCGTCGAGGGCGCGGAGCACTCCCCCAACGTGGACCGCCCCGCGGAGACCGCCCGCGCGATCGCCGGCTTCTGGGACGACGTCCCGCTCGACGGCCCGTCCCCCACCGCCGGCGGCTGACCGCACCAGGCGCCGGAGGCCGCCGCGCGCGACGGCTCGGCGCGCGAGGGCCCACCCGACGCCCCGTCGCCGCACGGCAGCACCACGCACCGCGACACGCACCGCGCACCGCGTGCCCGTGGACCGCGCACCGCGTGCCGGTGGACCGGCTCAGCGCACGGTGCGCAGGCGGTCCCAGAAGCCGTCCCTGAGCGCCCTGCGCAGGTCGGACTGCCCGCGCAGGGAGTAGCCGAGCAGCCCCTCGGCCTGCACCAGCAGGGCCTGGTCCTCGGACCCGGGCAGGTACGGCTGCTCGGTCAGCAGCGCCTCCATCGCCTCCGGCCCGCGCTCGGCGAGCCAGCGCGCGGCGATCTGCGCGCCGACGAACCGGACGTCCTCCCAGGTGGGACGGGCCGCCGCCGCCTCGAAGGCGACCGTGGCCCGGCGCGAGACGTAGGGCTTGAGGAACTGCAGGTCCAGGGTGCGCTCGCTGTCGACCTCCCAGAGCAGCGGCTCGGCCTGGTTGCGGCCGTCCGGAGCCTCGATGCCCCACAGGTGGACGCGCGCGCCGTACTCCTGCGCCGCCTCCACGGCCGGCACCAGGTCCTCGTCACCGCCGAGCAGCGTGGCGTCGGTGATGGCCCGGTTGCGGGCCAGGGCCTCCAGGTCGGAGCGGATCAGCCCGTCGACGCCCTTCTGCTGGTTGTTGGCGTTGAGGTTGCCGAGGCGGACCTTGACGTCGGGCAGTTCGGCGATCGCCTGCTGCTCGGCGGTGTGGATGCGACGGCGGGCGCCGTCGTACCAGTACACCCGCAGCAGCCGGCTGTCCTGGAAGAGGAGCGCGGCCTTGTCGATCAGCGCGGCGATCACTCCCTCGGTGTCCAGTTCGAAGGCCCGCCGGTCCTCGGTGCCCACCACCAGCCGGCCGGCGGCGGCGTAGAGGTAGCCGGCGTCAACGAAGAGGGCGTGGGTGGACTGCGGCGCGGACTGCGTCCTGTCCAGTGCGGAAAGGACACGCCTGAGCAACTCGTTGGTGCTCTCGATGCTTGCGGTCAGCGCCGCGAGGTCGTCATTCATACCGGGGCCCATTGTCCCGGCGGTCACGGAGCGGACACAACCGGTCTCACCCGGTTCCGGCCACGCGCCCGCATGGTCCCCTGAGCTGCGGGTATGCGCCTACTTACTTAGGCGGCCAAAATTTTTCCTTAGCTAGGGAATCTTCCCGCCCGGTTCGGGTGTTGTACCCGGTACATACCGACGTGGGAAGGGAGAAGCATGCGCTTCGAGATTCTGCGTCTCGACGACGCCAGCGGCCGACCGGTCGACAGCACCGTCGTGGACGCCGCCTCCGTCAACGGGATCGTGCAGCAGGCCGCCGAGATCGGCCAGCGCCTCTGGATCCGACCGGCCGACACGGCGGCCTCATAACATTTCCGAACCACCGCGGCCCGGCGGGCAGCCCCCACGAAGGAGGCTGCCCACCGGGCCGCAGTGCTTTTCCGGCCTGCCGCGGCCCCGGCCTCAGGAGCCCTGGACCACCTGGGTCACGCCGTTGATGATCTGCTGCACGGCGATGGCGGCGAGCAGCATGCCCGACAGCCGGGTCACCAGGACCACGCCGCCCTCCTTGATCAGGCGGACCACCAGCAGCGAGTTGCGCATGACCAGCCAGATCACCACGTGGATGGCGAGGATCGCCGTCCACACGCCGACCTGCGCGCCGACGTCGCCCGCCTTCTCGACGGCGAGGATCACCGAGACGATGGCGCCGGGGCCGGCCAGCAGCGGCATGCCCAGCGGCACCAGGGCCACGTTGACGTCCTTGGTCTGCTGCGGCTCGTCGGTCTTGCCGGTGAGCAGGTCGAGCGCGACCAGCAGGAGCAGCACGCCGCCCGCGATCATCAGGGCGGGCACCGAGATGTGCAGGTAGTCGAGGATGTGCTGGCCCGTCAGGCCGAAGAGGGCGATCACGCCGCCGGCCACCAGGACCGCCTGCAGCGCCATGCGCTTCTGGACGGCGGTGGGCCGGCCCGCGGTGAGGCCGAGGAAGATCGGGGTGACCCCGGGCGGGTCCATGATCACGAAGAGGGTCAGGAAGAGGGAACCAAAAACGGCGACGTCGAACACGGTGAATGGCCTTGCGGATGGTGCGGAACGCCGCCGTCGGGGCGCGCCCGGGCAGGGCACGGCGCGACGCGGCGTGGGACGTGGGGGGTGAGGGAGGCCGGGCGCGGCGGGGCTGCGGACCGGATGGGTCCGCTGCGCCGGGTCAGGCGGCGGAGGGTCCGCCGGCGCCCGGGACCGGGAACGCGCCCCAGGCACGGCGGATGATCTCGCCGTAGACCTCGGGGTCGGTGAGGTTCTCGCCGAGGACGCAGGTCTTGCGGGTGCCGTGGTAGTCGGACGAGCCGGTGACCAGCAGGCCCAGTTCGGCGGCGAGGCCGCGCAGCCGGGCCCGGGTGACCGGGTCGTGGTCCATGTGGTCGACCTCGACGCCGTCCAGTCCGGCCTCGGCCATGGCGGCGATCGCGGACTCCGGCACCGTCCGGCCCCGCTTGGAGGCGCCGGGGTGGGCGAAGACGGTGACGCCGCCGGCCGCCTTGACCAGGCGGATCGCCTCGAAGGGGTCGGTCTCGTGCTTGGGCACCCAGACCCTGCCGCGGTCGGCCAGCCAGTGCCCGCTGAAGGCCTCGTCGACGGAGGCGACGACGCCCAGCTCGACCAGGGCGGTGGCCACGTGCGGGCGGCCCACGGAGCCGTCGCCGGCGATGCGGGCGACCTGCTCCCAGGTGACGTCGACGCCCAGCTCGCGCAGCCGCGCCACCATGGCGCGGGCGCGCGGCACGCGGTCGTCGCGCACCAGCTCGCGCTCGGCGAGCAGCGCGGGCTCCTCGGGGTCGAAGAGGTACGCCAGCATGTGCAGCGACGTCCCGTCGCCCGGCTCGGACCCGGGCTCGGCCCAGCGGCAGGAGAGCTCGGCGCCGGTGACGAGGGTGAGGCCCTCGGGGAGCGCGGCGAGCGCCTCGGCGTGGCCCCGGGTGGTGTCGTGGTCGGTCAGCGCGACCACGTCCAGACCAGAGGCGGCCGCGGCCCGCACCAGTTCGGCGGGGGTGTCGGTGCCGTCGGACGCGGTGGAGTGGCAGTGCAGGTCGATGCGCACGGCGACTCCAGCGGACGAGGGTTTGCACGGACAGGTCGACACAAGGATAGGGGGTCGTCCGAGTGGGTGATACTTACCTGTCGCGAGCATGCCACACGAGGGCGGCCGTCCGCAGGGCCGCCGCCGGACGCGTCAGGGTTCGAGGAGGCGCGGCGAGAGCGCCCCGCACGGCACCAGCTCGATCTCGGCCCCCGCCTCGCGCAGGTCGGTGAGGACCAGTTCCTCGTACATCAGGAGTCCGGACTGCTCGGGCCACACCACAGCCCACAGCCACATGCCCAGCGCCTCGCCGGCGAAGACCGCGCGGTCCTCCGGGGCGCCCTCCACCAGCCACATCGGGGTGGGCCGGCCGGCCGCGTGCAGCTTGGCCTCGGCGGGCTTGCCGATGTCGATGTGCGGGCCCGGGTCCGGTCCGTCGATCCCCGCGTAACGGGCGCCGAGGCCGACGCCGAGCTCCTCGGCCACCAGGATCAGCTCACCCATGCCGCCCAGCGGCCCCGGACCGGAGCAGGCGACCGCCGAGGCGCGCCCGCCACTGCGGTCGTCGCCCGCGCCGGCCACGCCGGTGAACAGCCAGCCGACCGGGAGCGGCCACGGCATCCAGACGGGGACCCGGGTGCGGTTCACCACCACACCGAGGGCCTCGACGCTCGGCGGGATCACGGGCTGCATCGGATGCACCGCCCCGTGCACGTCGCACTGCCACGCGTCGGCGAAGAGTCCGGGAGCCCTGACCCGGCCACCGCACTTCGGGCAACTGGGTTCGCCCCTCATAAGGTCCCACGGTCCTCCCTGGGCCGCGCCGCGTCAAGGACGATCACCCGTCCGGCGGCCGGTCGGCGTGGCGCGCGATCCGGCGCGCGTCGTCGGCCCGAGGCACCCAGGTCCCAACTGGCGTCTTCCGGCCGTCCGTTGACACGTTTCCCGGCGTGACTTCGGTCACTCAGTCGAGGGCGACCGACCGGCGCAGCGGGTCGCGCAGATCGGTACCGCGGGCCAGCCACCGCTCCTGCAGCGCCTGCGCGCCGTGCACCCGCTTCCAGGCGGCCTCGTTCGGGGTCATCGGCAGCAGCGGCAGGAAGCACACCGGGTCGAGCGGCGCGTCCAGCTCCAGGTCCTCGACCAGCCCGCCGGGCTCCCCCACCAGGACGGAGGTGAAGGGGGCCCCGGGCCACAGCGGCTCGCCCACGTCCAGCGATCCGCCCGGCGCCACGACAAGTCCCTCCACCTGCGGAGAGGCGGCGAGCACGGCCAGTGGGCGGAGCACCTTGTCGGTGTCCGCGACGCCGCCCCGCACGGACAGCACCAGCTCGGCCCGCGGTCCCTTCACCGGGTCCGCGACCATCGCCGTGGGGTCGCTCATCGGGTGCGCGGACATCCCGAGCGTGGCGTAGCGGACGAGGTCCCCCTCGGTGAAACGGAGCACCTCGACGCGGTCCGTGCCGAGGAAGGTGACGGCGGCCCGGGCGCCGGGTTCGCCCAGCGCGGTCCGCAGACGCGCCTCGACCAGGGGAAGAACATCAGCCATGCGGCGAGCATAGAACTCGTCCGGAACGCGCAAAGCGGGGACGGGCGGAGACCTTGACAGTCACCTCGGCTGATAGTCTGGCCGCAGTCCGGGACAGCACGCCAAGCGTCGCGATCGAGTCCCGAACGCCAGTCATACTCCCCCTGAGAGCCGCTCCGCGCGCTCTCCCACCAGGGGAATGGATCGTCCCTCACGAGGGACCGGCCGGAGGAGGTGGGGCTGCGATGGACCGAAGTCGACCGTGCAGTACCACCCGCTCTTCCGGCCGCTGACGCGGCTCCGGCGTTCTCGCCGCTCCCACCGCCCCCTGGCTCAGCACGGCGGTGTCAGCCGATTCCTCCACGCCGGGGAAGAGCACTTCGTTTCGCCTGCCTGATCTTTGTCGATCTTTTCGATCTGCATCAGCAGCGACTGCTCGAACGCCGCTACGGTGCGGCGCTCCCCGCTTCACGGACGTGCCGGACCCATGGGTGACGGCGGACGTCCGCGTCACGAGGCTCCGGGGAGCCGGCCGTCGGACGCTCGGCCTTTCGTTGCCGAAAGCGAAGGAGCCCCGCCATGTCGATGATCCGAGACCTGCGCGCAGCGGTCCGTCCCTCCGAGCGCGTCGCCCGCTCGGTACGCGTCCGGCCGTCCCGGCGGGGCGCCGCGGCCCTGGCCCACCTGGATCCGGCGGTCCTGCCCGCCCCGCCCACGCCCTCGGCCGTCGTCGACTGCGGCATCTACCGCGACGGGCGCCGCGTCCTCCTGGACTCCACGCCGACCCCGCAGGAGGCGATGCGCGCCGCGCGGCGCGACGGCGGCTTCGTCTGGATCGGCCTGCACGAGCCCACGCAGGACGAATTCGCGGGCATCGCCGCCGAGTTCGGGCTGCACCCGCTGGCCGTCGAGGACGCCGTCCAGGCCCACCAGCGGCCCAAGCTGGAGCGCTACGACGACAGCCTCTTCACCGTCTACAAGACGGTGCACTACGTCGAGCACGACTGCCTCACGCAGGACAGCGAGGTCATCGAGACCGGCGAGATCATGTGCTTCACCGGCCGGGACTTCCTGATCACCGTGCGGCACGGCGACCGGGGGTCGCTGCGCTCCCTGCGGCGCCGGCTGGAGGAGGACCCGGAGCTGCTGGCCAAGGGCCCCTCGGCGGTGCTGCACGCGATCGCCGACCACGTGGTGGACGGCTACCTCGCGGTCGCCGACGCGGTGCAGGACGACATCGACGACGTGGAGACCGAGGTCTTCAGCCCCGGCCGCCGAGGCAGCGCGCCGCGCGGCACCGACGCGGGGCGGATCTACCAGCTCAAGCGCGAGGTGCTGGAGTTCAAGCGGGCGGTGGCCCCGCTGCTGCGGCCGATGCAGCTGCTCAGCGAGCGGCCGATGCGCCTGATCGACCCGGACATCCAGAAGTACTTCCGCGACGTCGCCGACCACGTGGCCCGGGTGCAGGAGCAGGTGATCGGCTTCGACGAGCTGCTGAACTCAATCCTGCAGGCCAACCTGGCGCAGGCGTCGGTCGCTCAGAACGAGGACATGCGCAAGATCACCTCCTGGGCGGCGATCGTCGCGGTGCCGACCATGGTCTGCGGCGTCTACGGGATGAACTTCGAGCACATGCCGGAGCTGGGCTGGAAGTACGGCTACCCGGTCGTCATGGGCTTCACGGTGGTCATCTGTCTGGGCATCCACCGCACCCTGAAGCGCAACGGGTGGCTCTAGGCGGGCTCGCTAGGCTGCTGCCATGACGACCGCTGGTGACAAGACGGACGAGCTGTTCGACCGGGCCCTCGTCGAGGAGGCCGCGAAGAAGTCCGCGCTGGTGTGGGTGCGCCCCACGGGCTCCGCGGAAGGGCCCGAGCGGGCGTTGTGGCACGTCTGGCACGACGGCGCGGTCTGCGTGGCCGGCGACGGGCCGGGCGAGCAGCCGCTGCCGGGTCTGGCCGACGGCGGGCAGGCGGTCCTCACGGTGCGTTCCAAGGACAAGGGCGGGCGCCTGGTGTCCTGCCGGGCCGCGGTCACCGAGCTCGCGGCCGGTTCCGACGCCTGGGAGGAGGCCGTCGGGGAGCTCAAGGGCAAGCGGCTCAACGCCCCGGACGCCGAGGAGATGCCGCGGCGGTGGGCCCGTGAGTGCCGCGTCCTGCGCCTGGAGCCGCTGGGGGCCGCGCTGCCCGCCCCCGAGGGCGCCCTGGCCGCCGCGCCGCTGCCCACCACGGCCACCACCCGCGAACCCGTCCCCGCGGCGCTGCCGCGCCTGCTCTTCCGCCGTCGGCGCCGGAGCTGATCCGGCCGCCACGCCGCGCCTCTGCCTCGGAGCGGCCGCACACCGCGCCTCTGCCGCGAGGCGGCCGCACCGCCGCGCCGCTGTCGGGCGGCGGGCCCGCCTACGTCTCGGGCAGGTCCTGCCCGTAGTCGACCTGCTTGTTCTTCGGCGGTTCGCTGAGGTCGATCCGCTTGTCCCAGTCGGTGAACCGGAGGGTGCCGCCGCCACCGGGCCGCTCCACGCGCACCGGGTAGGCCGTCCCCTGCAGGGAGACGTCCATCCGCCCGCCGGCGCCGTCGTCGGCCTTGAGGCGGATCGTCCGGACGTCGCCGACCTCGTGGTAGTCGTCCTTCGCCGGCTTGCCGTCGAGGGCGAGCAGCCCGTCCAGCAGGGTATCCATGTCGGTGAAGCCGCTGAACCGCTTGTACGCCGGGTCCTTCTCGGGCACCTTCACGAACTTGCCGTCCAGCTTCTCGGCCGTGGTGCCCTCGACGCCCTTGCCGTCGCCGCCCGCGGCCTGGTTCCAGAAGTCGGCGCCGGCCTGCAGGTACAGGGTCTCCCCGATCCGCAGCAGACCGAAGGTGGTGCCGCCGGAGGTGACCTCGCCGCGGCCGCCGCCCTCGGACAGCTCCATGTCCAGCTCGACGCCCCCGTCCTTGGTGATCACCGTGCCGGACAGGTGCACCGATCCCGCGGAGCCGGCCGCCTTCATCGCGCGGTCGCGGATCGCGGCGGGCTCCAGCTTGCCGACGCCGTTGGTCCCCTCGTCCGGGTCGGACCCGCACCCGGCGAGCCCCGTCGTCGCCAGGGCCAGTGCGCAGACCGCCGCGACACGGGACGCCATGCGGGTACGACGCTGGGGAATCGGGGTCACAGGCGCGGCTGCCTCTCATCCGGTCTCGACGGGCTGAGGGGCAGCGTACCGGGGGCCCGACGGGGCAGACGGAGGCAGTCCGTCCGGACCCCTCACCAGGGCGTACCGGACCGGTACGGGCTAGCCTGATCCCCGCCCACTGCGGCGTTTCCGGGCAACACGGGGCAAGGACGGGACGACGACGGGCCTGACGAAGGAGGCTGTACATGGCGGGTGGGCGGATCTTCGTTTCCCACCTCGCGGGCGTGGCCGTGTTCGATCCGAACGGCGACCAGGTCGGACGGGTGCGCGACCTGATCGTGGTGCTGCGGGTGGGCCGCAAGGCTCCCCGCCTGCTGGGGCTGGTCGTGGAGCTGCCCACCCGGCGGCGGATCTTCCTGCCGATGACCCGGGTCACCGGCATCCAGTCCGGCCAGGTGATCAGCACCGGCGTGCTCAACGTGCGCCGCTTCGAGCAGCGGCCGCCCGAGCGGCTGGTCTTCGGCGAGCTGCTGGACCGGCGGGTGCGGCTGGAGGAGACCGGCGAGGAGGTCACCGTCCTGGACCTGTCGGTGCAGCAGCTGTCCTCGCGGCGCGAGTGGGAGGTCGACCGCCTCTTCGTGCAGCGCGGCGGCCGCGGCGGCGCGTTCCGCCGCAAGGCCGGCGAGCAGTTCCTGGTGGAGTGGTCCGCGGTCACCGGCCTGTCCCTGGAGGAGAAGGGGCAGGGCGCGGAGAACCTGCTGGCCACCTTCGAGCAGCTGCGCCCCGCCGACCTCGCCAACGTGCTGCACCACCTGTCGGCCAAGCGCCGGGCCGAGGTCGCCGCGGCGCTCGACGACGACCGGCTGGCCGACGTGCTGGAGGAGCTGCCGGAGGACGACCAGATCGAGATCCTCGGCAAGCTCGCCGAGGAGCGCGCCGCCGACGTCCTGGAGGCGATGGACCCGGACGACGCGGCCGACCTGCTGTCCGAGCTGCCGGAGGGCGACAAGGAGCGGCTGCTGAGCCTGATGCGGCCCGACGACGCCGCCGACATGCGCCGCCTGATGGCCTACGAGGACCGCACGGCGGGCGGTCTGATGACCACCGAGCCGATCGTGCTGCGCCCGGACGCCACGGTCGCCGACGCGCTGGCCAGGGTCCGCAACGCCGACCTCTCCCCCGCGCTGGCAGCGCAGGTCTACGTCTGCCGCCCGCCGGAGGACACGCCCACCGGCAAGTACCTCGGGACCGTCCACTTCCAGCGGCTGCTGCGCGACCCTCCGTACACGCTGGTCGGCTCGATCATCGACGACGACCTGCAGGCGCTGTCCCCCACCGCCGACCTGCCGGTGGTGGCGGGCTTCTTCGCGGCCTACGACATGGTCGCGGCCCCCGTGGTCGACGAGAACGGGTCGTTGCTGGGCGCGGTCACCGTGGACGACGTCCTCGACCACATGCTGCCCGAGGACTGGCGGGAGACCGAGTACCACCTGGAGGAGGAGCCGCCGGCCGCCGAGCACCCCGCCGGGGCGCCGAAGGAGGCCACCGCGGATGGCAGCTGACCGCGAGGACCGCCGGCACGGCGAGGAGCGCACCCCCGGCCGCGGCCGGGCGACGGCGCACGGCCGGGAGCGCCGCGAGACCCGGGACAGGCGTGAGGCGCGCGAGGCGCGGTCCATGGCGGGCGCCACCGGCACCCGCACCCGCGAGCGCCTGGACCTTCCGCTGGGCCCCCGCCGCCGGCTGCTGCCCGAGTGGGACCCGGACGCCTTCGGACGGGTCTCGGAGCGGATCGCGCGCTTCCTGGGCACCGGCCGCTTCCTGGTGTGGATGACGTTCGCGATCGTCCTGTGGGTCGGCTGGAACATCGCCGCGCCCTCGGCGCTGCGGTTCGACGAGTACCCGTTCATTTTCCTGACCCTGATGCTGTCGCTGCAGGCGTCCTACGCGGCCCCGCTGATCCTGCTGGCGCAGAACCGGCAGGACGACCGCGACCGCGTCAACCTCGAGCAGGACCGCAAGCAGAACGAGCGCTCCATCGCCGACACCGAGTACCTGACCCGGGAGATCGCGGCGCTGCGGATGGGCCTGGGCGAGGTCGCCACCCGCGACTGGATCCGCTCGGAACTGCACGACATGCTCAAGGAGCTGGAGGAGCAGCGCACGGGGCACCGCCCGGCCCACGAGCGGGGACGTGACGCAGAAGACCGCTGACGGCCCTGCCCGGCGTCGTTCCGAGGGCCGTACCATCGTCCTTATGGTTACGGAAGACGCGGTGCGCGAAGCGCTGGCGACGGTGAACGACCCCGAGATCCAGCGGCCCATCACCGAGCTCGGGATGGTCAAGTCGGTGGAGATCGGCGAGGACGGCGCGGTCGCCGTCACGGTGTACCTCACCGTCTCGGGCTGTCCGATGCGCGGGACCATCACGGACAACGTGACGTCCGCGCTCACCCGCGTCGAGGGCGTGACCTCGGTCGACGTGACGCTGGACGTGATGAGCGACGAGCAGCGCAAGGAGCTGGCGGCCGCGCTGCGCGGCGGCACCGCCGAGCGCGAGGTTCCCTTCGCCAAGCCGGGCTCGCTGACCCGGGTGTACGCGGTGGCCTCCGGCAAGGGCGGCGTCGGCAAGTCCTCGGTGACG
Organism: Streptomyces sp. NPDC056600; assembly: GCF_042792855.1. Classification (NCBI taxonomy): domain Bacteria; kingdom Bacillati; phylum Actinomycetota; class Actinomycetes; order Kitasatosporales; family Streptomycetaceae; genus Streptomyces; species Streptomyces sp. NPDC056600. The sequence goes on along the minus strand of NZ_JBHTVQ010000006.1, from coordinate 18,529 downwards.
GTCAACCTGGCCGCGGCGATGGCCGCGGACGGCCTGAAGGTCGGCGTCGTCGACGCCGACATCTACGGCCACTCGGTGCCGCGGATGCTGGGCGCCGACGGGCGGCCCACCCAGGTCGAGAACATGATCATGCCGCCTTCGGCCAACGGGGTGAAGGTCATCTCCATCGGCATGTTCACCCCGGGCAACGCGCCCGTGGTGTGGCGTGGCCCGATGCTGCACCGCGCGCTCCAGCAGTTCCTGGCGGACGTGTACTGGGGCGACCTCGACGTCCTGCTGCTCGACCTGCCGCCCGGCACCGGCGACATCGCCATCTCGGTGGCCCAGCTGGTCCCGAACGCGGAGATCCTGGTCGTCACGACGCCGCAGCAGGCCGCCGCGGAGGTCGCCGAGCGGGCCGGTTCGATCGCGGTGCAGACGCACCAGAAGATCGTCGGCGTGGTCGAGAACATGTCGGGCCTGCCGTGCCCGCACTGCGACGAGATGGTCGACGTCTTCGGCACCGGCGGCGGCCAGAAGGTCGCCGACGGCCTGACCCGCACGACCGGTGCGACGGTGCCGGTGCTCGGCTCGATCCCGATCGACGTGCGTCTGCGCGAGGGCGGCGACGAGGGCAAGCCGGTGGTGCTGACCGACCCCGACTCCCCGGCGGGCGCCGCGCTGCGGGCCATCGCCGGCAAGCTCGGCGGGCGTCAGCGCGGGTTGTCGGGCATGTCGCTGGGGATCACCCCGCGCAACAAGTTCTGACCCTTCCGACCCACGCTCCGGCCGCCCGCCCGCGGCCGCGCACCAGGGGCGCCGTCCTGACGGGACGGCGCCCTTCGTCGTCGTGCCGGGGTGCCGTCGGGCGGCCCGGCGGGCCTGGCCGCCCGACCGTCTGCCCGGGCGTGGGTTCGCCCAGGGCGTGGGTCGCCCGGGGCGTGGGGCCTTCGAGGTGGGCCGGGCGGGACAGGTCAGGCGTAGGCGTCGATGTCCTCGACGGCGGAGAAACCGAGGCCGTAGGCGCTCATCCCGCGCCCGTAGGCCCCGAGGTGGACGCCGTCGCCGGTGGAGCCGGCCAGCACCCAGCCGAACTCCGACTCCCGGTAGTGGAAGGTGGTCGCCTCGCCGTCCACCGGCAGCGTCAGGGTGGTCCAGGCCGGGCTCTCCAGGTCGTCGGCGAGCACCCAGGCCGTCTCGGTCTGCTGTTCCAGCCAGTCGTCGCGCAGGCTGTGGTCCATCTGGAGGGGCCAGGTGTAGGACAGCAGCCCCAGACCGGCCAGCCAGGCGGCGGAGGAGACGGTGGTGGCGTCCAGTACGCCGGTGCCGTCGGCGCTGCGACGGACCGGCTGGTCGGCCACGGTCACCACGACGGCGAATCGTTCCTTGTCCTCGGCGGCCTCGTAGCGCACCGACGGCTCGTCGCCGTGGCCGAGGGAACCGTGCTCGACCGCGCCGTCCGTGGAGGTGGCGACCTGCATCAGCCAGCGCTCCCCGGTGAACGCGTCGTCGAGGCCGTACCACGGGAACGGCGCCCGCAGGTAGCCGTCGACCCCGCTGCCGCCCGCGGCGGTCCGCCCGCCCGCGACCGCCGACGCCTGCGCGCCTACCCGACTTCTCGTCTCCATGCCCGGACGCCTCCTCGTTCTTCACCGGACCGCGGGGGGATGGTGAAGAATCGTCCGCCGGTCCGCACAACAACTCGGCAGCATAGCCACCCCGCTTCACCGGTCCGGGATTACCGCCGACCGGGTGGGTCGGACGGACGCGGAACGGTAAGGGGGTACGGCCGGACGGAGGGGCGGTTCCGGGCGGCGGTGATCAGGTGGCGTCGAGGTCGTACGGAGGGCGCTCGGCGACCGGCTCCGGCGTCTTCTTCTCCAGGCCGACCGGGCCGGCGGCCTGGCCGGACGTGGCCGCGGCGGGCGGCGGCGAGGCGGCCGCGGGGGACCTGTACGACGGGTCGTTGGCGATGCTCGGGTCCGCGAGCTGCTGGATGTCCTTCTTCAGGTCGAGCGACTCACGGATCTCGCCGAGGCCGAGGTCGTCGTTCTGCAGCTGCTTGCGGATGAACGTCTTGGGGTTCAGGTCCTGGAACTCGAAGTCCTTGAACTCCGGGCCGAGCTCCTGGCGGATGTCCTGCTTGGCGCTGTCCGAGAACTCGCGGATCTTCCGGATGGTCCGGGAGATGTCCTGGATGACCTTCGGAAGCTTCTCCGGCCCGAAGACGAGCACGGCGAGGACGACGAGCGTGATGAGCTCGAGCGATCCTATGTCATTGAACACCTGAAGCTCCTTGCGTGTCCCGGGGCAGATCCACGGTACCCGGCGAACCCGCCCCACCGGTACTGCCCCGACACCCTCTGACGCATACAACACATCCCGGGCCACACGGGGGTGACGGCCGGGTGACGTCCCCGTGGCGGTCGGTGCGCGCGGGGGCGGCGGCGGTGGCAGGGGGGCCGGGGCGGCCGGTCAGTCCTCGGAGGAGCCGAGGACCAGGGTGATCCTCCGCTCCTCGCCGTCGCGCTTCACGGTCAGCTCCAGGCGGTCGCCGGGGCGGTGGGCCCGGGTCTTGACGATGAGCTCGTCGCCCGAGTGCACCCGGACGCCGTCCACGGCGGTGATCACGTCCCCGGCCTTCAGCCCCGCCTTGGCGCCGGGCCCGCCGGGAGTCACGGAGGACCCGCCGCCGGAACCGCTGGTGTGCACCCGCGCGCCGTCGCCGGCGTAGGCCATGTCGAGGGTGACGCCTATCACCGGGTGGGTGGCCTCGCCCTCGTTGATCAGCTCCTCGGCCACCCGCTTGGCCTGGTTCACCGGGATGGCGAAGCCGAGGCCTATGGAGCCGGACTTGCCGTCGTCGGTGTCGATGCCGGTGTCGGCCGACCGGATCGCGCAGTTGATGCCGATCACCCGGCCCCGGCCGTCGAGCAGCGGGCCGCCGGAGTTCCCCGGGTTGATCGGGGCGTCGGTCTGCAGCGCGTCCACGTACGAGACGTCGCCGCCGTCGCCTTCGCCGGCCGTGATGGGGCGTTCCTTGGCGCTGATGATGCCCGCGGTGACGGTGTTCGCCAGGTCGAACGGGGCGCCGATGGCCACCACCGGGTCGCCGACCCGGACGTTGTCGGAGTTGCCCAGCGGCATCGGGTGCAGGCCCTTGACGCCCTTCACCCGGACCACGGCCAGGTCGTAGCCGGAGTCGCCGCCGACCAGTTCGGCGCGGGCGGTCTCGCCGCCGCTGAAGGTGACGGCGATCCGGCCGTCGCCCGCGTCCTCGGCGGCCTCCACGACGTGGCGGTTGGTCAGGATGTGGCCGCGGTCGTCCAGCACGAAACCGGTGCCGGTGCCGGCCTGGCCGCTGCCCTGCACGTGCAGCGTGACCACGCTGGGCAGGGCGCGCCGGGCGATCCCCGCGACGCTGTCCGGATCGCGGGGGACGTCCTCCACGGGGGCCTGGGAGAGCTCGACGACGCCGAGGCCGCCGTGGCGCTCCAGGTACACGCCCGCCATGCCGCCGGCCAGCCCGGCCACCAGGGCGACCGCGACGGCGCCGCCGACGAGGGCGCGCCTGCGCCTCGCCCGCCGCCGGGAGGGTGCCTTGGCGCCCTGTGCGCCGCCCTGCGGCAGGGCGGGGGCCGCGGGGGCGGCCGGTCCGGCCCCGGGGGTGGCCCAGGGGTCGTAGCGGCTCCAGGGGCCTGCGGGGGCGGGGTCGGGAGCGAGGTCGGGGTCGGGGTCGGGTGCTCGTGTGGCGTGGGCGTCGGGGGCGGGGGGCGCGTACGCGGCGTCGGTCGCGGGGGCCCGGGTGCCGTGGGCCTCGGGCGCGAGCGCCGCGGTGGACCGGGCAGGGTCCGCCGCGGGCGCGTACGCGGCGTCCTGCGGCGTTGCGGGGACGGCTCCGGCCGGGGCGTGCCCCTCGGGGCCGGGCGCTCCCGCCGGGGACGCGGGGGCGGCGGCCTGCTGCGACGGGGCGGGCAGGGCGTACGGGTCCGGGGCGCCGGAGGCCGTGCCCGCCGGGACGGGCGGCTGCTGCGGCGGAGGGGCGGACGTCCAGGACCGTTCGTCGGCGCTAGGGCCGGCCGGGGCGGCGGGGTCCATGCGAGGGGCCGCCTGGGCCGCACTGTCGGCAGGGACTGGGGTGGGGGGCGTCGGGGGCAGGTGACCGCCGCCCAGCGGGGTGCCCGCGGCGGGGGTGGCGGGGTGCTGGACCGGCGGGGCGGGGGCCCAGGGGCCGGGGTTGCCGTACGGGGGCGTGCTGTAGTGATCGGGCTCGTGCAGGGGGCGCGGAGCCGCGGCCTGCGGGGCCACGGCCGCCTGCGGGGCGGCCTGCCGGTCGCCCGGGTCCTCCCCCAGGCCCGACGGCCCTGGAGCCACCGGTCCGGAAGGCTGCGGCCCGGAAAACACCGGCCCGGAAGGCTCCGGCTCGGAGGCCGCGGGCCCGGGGGCCGCCGGGTCCGGTCCGGTCGCCCCGGGGGCCGCGAGGGGGAAGTCGCCGGAGGCGTCGGGTCCCGGGGCGGGGCGGGGGCGGCTCCACCACTTGGGCCTCGCGGACTTCCCCGGCGTGCCCTCGTTCATGCTCTCCCCAACACCTGGCGTGATTCGTCGACGCGCCGCCCTCGCGGCACAGTCCGGATTCAATCAGGTTCCCCGCGGGCGCGCAGAGAACCTGGTCAGCGTCCGGCCGGAGGCGGGGTCAGGGTGCCGGTCGGGGCGGGCGCGGTCAGCGGGACCGGAAGCCCGGGCGTCACCGGGACGCCGGGCCCTATCAGCGGCGTGGGCGCGGGGCCGTCGCCGGCCACCGACTGGGCGCCGCCACCGGACAGCAGAGGGGCCGCCACGGGGGCGAGCTGACGCTGGGCCGTAGCGCTGTGCACGAGCGGAGGCGCGGCACGGCGCCGGGCGTCGGCCGCGCCACCGGTCTGCCGGCCCGCCGGAGGGGTGGCGTTGCTGCGCAGACCGCCGCGGTCGGCGTCGGCGACCGGGACCCCGGTCGTCACCCCGCCGAGCGCCACCGCGGCCAGCGAGACCGCGCTCGCGGCGGCGAAGGCCAGCCGGCGGCTGCGGGAGGCGGCCCGCTCCGCCTGGGCGCGGCCGACGTCGGCACGGCCCACGTGGTGGATCGGGAAGCCGTGCGTGGCGGAGGCGGCCAGACCGAAGGCCTCGGCGCGCCGGGAGCCGAGGAACACGGCCCCCGGCTCGTCCCCGGCTCCGGAGCCTCCGGAATCGCGCAGCTCTTCGGGCCCGTCCACGGGGAGACCCTGCAGACGGGCGAGGAAACTCTCGGACGGCGTAGGGCCGGAGACCTCGGCGAAGACGTTCTTCAGCCTGCGCTGCGCGTCGGCCTCGACCCGGCACCTGGTGCAGGTGGCCAGATGGGCCAGCACACGCTCACGCGCCTCGTGTCCCAGCTCGCCGTCCACCAGGGCGGAGAGCCGGTCACCGAGGTGCTGCTCGGCCGGCGTCGGACGTGACTCACTCACGCGGTCGCGCCTCCTCCTCTCAGCGCCGGAAGGCGGGTGACGCCGAACCTGCGCTCGGCGCGCGCCTCGGGAGAGCGGTGGGCGAGCGCCTTGCGCAGCTGCGAACGGCCCCGGTGGATCCGGCTGCGGACCGTGCCGAGCTTCACGCCCAGGGTCGCGGCGATCTCCTCGTAGGACAGTCCTTCGATGTCGCACAGGACGACCGCGGCGCGGAACTCGGGCGCCAGGGTGTCCAGCGCCTGCTGGATGTCGGCGTCGAAGTGGGCGTCGTTGAGGACCTGCTGGGGCGACGGCTCACGGCCGGGCAGCCGCTCGGCGGCGTCCTCGGCGAGCGCGTCGAACCGGATGCGCTGCTTGCGGCGCACCATGTCCAGGAAGAGGTTGGTGGTGATCCGGTGCAGCCAGCCCTCGAACGTGCCGGGCGAGTACGTGGACAGCGAGCGGAACACCCGGACGAAGACCTCCTGGGTGAGGTCCTCGGCGTCGTGCTGGTTGCCGGTCAGGCGGTAGGCGAGCCGGTAGACCCGGGCACTGTGCGTGCTGACGATCTCCTCCCAGGTGGGCGGAGTCCACGCCGGCCCGTCACCGTCGGTGGCGAACGTCGCGGTGCGGGCGGGCTCGGAGGAACGGTCGGCCTCTGGGCCGGCCGGACGGTCAGCAGCGGTGTCGGTCACGGATTTCGGCCTGGCCGCCGACCCGAGAAGGCGCCTCAGCCCTCCGCCGCGGTCAGCGGGTGCGGCCGCACCTCCCCTGTCGGCTCTGGTGGTGTCCAGTGGAGCCCCTACCATAGCCATCTCGTCCGTTAGCTCCGGATAAGCAGGTTTGCGAGAGTTCACCACTCGCTCCATCGACGCTTCCCCCGTCCCGTGCGTCTCGTGCACGCCTTTCCCCTCACTCTTCAAACGCGGCGTCCCGCCGCCAGGTTCCCGACCGCGCCGGATACAGTCACGGACGAGATGGAACCAGCGATACGCCGAAGGCGCGGACGGGGACGGGAGGCGGCCATCAGCAGCAACGGGCAGGCGAGTTGGACGCTGGCCGACGCGTTCGTCACGGAGGACGAGCCCCTGCTCCTCGCCCGCGACCGTGCGCGCGAGGCCGGGCTGCGTCCGGTGACGCCCGCCGCGGGCTCGGTGCTGCGGCTGCTCGCCGCCTCGGTGGGCGCGAAGGCGGTCGCCGAGATCGGCACCGGCACCGGCGTGTCCGGCGTCCACCTGCTGCACGGCATGCGCGCGGACGGGGTGCTCACCACGGTGGACACCGAGCCGGAGTACCAGCAGGCGGCCCGCCAGACCTTTCGCGCCTCGGGTTTCGCGGTCAACCGCGCCCGGCTGATCCCGGGGCCGGCCCTGGACGTGCTGCCGCGGCTCGCGGACCGCGGGTACGACCTGGTCTTCTGCGACGCGGACCGCCTCGAGGTGCTGGAGTACCTCGCCGAATCGTTGCGTCTGCTGCGGCCGGGCGGCCTGGTGGTGTTCGCCGGGGTGCTGGCGAACGGGCGCACCGTGGGGACGGGGCCGCAGCCGACGGAGGTCCTGCGGCTGCGGGAGCTGATCCGCGAGGTGCGCGAGAGCGAGGACCTGGTGTCCTCCCTGCTGCCCGTGGGCGACGGCCTGCTCTGCGCCGCCAAGCGCTGACCGGACCGCGTGCCGCCCGGCGGCTTCCGGGGGAACGGCCGCTGCCCGGCTCCCTGAGGGGGAACCGGGCAGCAGGCGTCACGCTGAGTGGTGGTCGCGCGTCAGCCGACGACCTTCTTGAGGGCGTCGCCGAGCGCATCCGCCTCGTCCGGCGTCAGCTCGACGACGAGCCGACCGCCGCCTTCGAGCGGAACGCGCATGACGATGCCCCGCCCCTCCTTGGTCACCTCGAGCGGGCCGTCGCCCGTCCGCGGCTTCATGGCCGCCATGCTCGTTCCCCTTCCTGAAACCAGCTCAACCGCCGTGCCGGAAGACCTTGAGGAGGACGCGCCTCGAAAAGGGCTCGCCCGTCCCGAGGCGGGGCAGGCGTCACCGGCATCGAACACATTGCTTCCCGGCCATTATCCCGCATCTCATGCACCAATGACCAACATCAGTCCGCATCGCTTGCGCAACGCGCGAGGCCAAAACCACTCAATTCGGGGATGTCACTGCGATACTGCGCCCCCGATCCGACCTGCCGCGACCGAATGGTGACCGGAATTCTTTGTCGGAGGTCACACCCCGGCCACCGTTCGGCCTCCCGGATGTCCGCCATGCTGTCCTCGGACCGCAAAACGACGGAGGGAAGTCGAGATGGCCGACACCGTGCTCTACGAGGTCAGCGACGCGCTGGCGATCGTCACCCTGAACCGCCCCGAGGCGATGAACGCGCTCGACGTGGAGACGAAGGTCGCGCTGCGTGAGGCGCTGCTGAGTGCCGCCGCGGACCCCGCGGTGCGGGCGGTGCTGCTCACCGCGGCCGGCGACCGGGCGTTCTGCGTGGGCCAGGACCTCAAGGAGCACATCGAACTGCTGGCGGCCCAGGACACCGGTGAGGGCGGCGGTGAGGACGCCGGCCGGCTGAGCACGGTCGGTGAGCACTACAACCCCATCGTCCGCGCGATCGCCGGGATGGCGAAGCCCGTGGTGGCCGGCGTCAACGGGGTGGCCGCCGGGGCGGGCTTCGGCTTCGCGCTGGCCGCCGACCACCGGGTGGTCGCCGACACCGCCAAGTTCACGACCTCCTTCGCGGGCGTGGCGTTGACCGCCGACTCCGGCGTCTCCTGGACGCTGCCGCGGGTGGTCGGCCCGGGCCGCGCCATGGACCTGCTGCTCTTCCCCCGCTCCATCGACGCCGAGGAGGCGCTGCGGCTCGGCGTCGCCGACCGCGTGGTGCCGGCCGCGGAGCTGCGCGCGGAGGCGGAGAAGGTCGCCCGCCGGCTCGCCGAGGGACCCACGGTGGCTTACGCGGCGCTCAAGGAGTCGGTCGCCCACGGCATGACCCACTCGCTGGAGGAGACGCTGGAGAAGGAGGACGAGCTGCAGGGCCGGGCCGGCTCCTCGGAGGACCACCGGATCGCCGTGAAGGCGTTCCTCGACAAGGAGCGCCCCCGCTACCTCGGGCGCTGACCGGGTGCGCCGGCCCGTCCGGCGCCGCCCGCCCCGCCCGCCCTGTCAGCCCTGCCGGGCCTCGCGCATCGCGCAGTCGGCCAGGTGGTCGTTGGTCAGACCGCAGGCCTGGAGCAGCGCGTAGGCGGTGGTGGGGCCGACGAAGCGCAGCCCGCGGCGCTTGAGCTCCTTGGACAGGGCCGTCGACTCCGGTGTCACCGCCGGGACGTCGGCGAGGGTGCGGGGGGCCGGGCGCGGCGCGGGCGCGTGGGACCAGATCAGCTCGTCGAGCTCGCCCGGCTTCCAGTCGGCCAGCACCGCGGCGTTGGCGAGGGTGGCGTCGACCTTGGCCCGGTTGCGGATGATCCCCGGGTCGGCGAGCAGCCGGGTCCGGTCCTCCTCGGTGAAGTCCGCCACCTCGGCGATCCGGAAGCCGGCGAAGGCGGCCCGAAAGCCCTCCCGCCTGCGCAGGATGGTCAGCCAGGACAGGCCCGACTGGAAGGCCTCCAGGCAGAGCCGCTCGAACAGGGCGTCGTCCCCGTGGACCGGGCGGCCCCACTCCTCGTCGTGGTAGGCGAGGTAGTCGGGGGCGGACAGCCCCCAGGGGCAGCGCGGCAGTCCGTCGGGGCCGGGCACGGCGCCGGAGGCCGCCCGGGTGGTTTCCTGCGCGGCCTCGGGGACGACGGGTGGTTCGGCAGGGCTCATCGGGCCTCCCCGGGGGCGTCCGGCCCCTGCTCGTCACGCGGGCCGTCGTGCCCGTCGCTCTCCTGGACGCCGTCGGCGTCGGCGTCGGTCCCCGCGTCGGCCACGGTCTCGTCCGGCTTCTCCTCCTCCGCGGGGGCCGCGGAGGCGGCGGGGGCGGCGGGCTGCTCCTCACGCTTGACGAGGAGGTCCCCGGGCCGCTCCGTCCCCTCGCCGTCCCGCACGGCGAGGCGCGTCGCTCCGGTGGAGCCGCGGGCGGCGCCCAGGGCGGACTCCAGCGAGGCGATGCGCTCGTCCCGGAAGGCGAGTTCGTGGGCGAGCCGGGCGAGGACGTCGTCGACGTCGCCCATCCGGTAGCCCCGCAGCGCCGGGGCGAACCGGAGCTCGTACACGTCCCGCGCGGTCACCGCCCGCTCATGGGGCAGGGGGACGTGGAGGGCGTCCGGCGGTGCGTCGGGAAGCACGTCGCGGTCACCGCCGCCGACGACGGCCAAAGTGGTCGCGGTCACCACCACGGCGAGCGCGACGACCAGGATGAGAAACGTTGCCAAGGCTGCGGCCCCCCGCGTGTCGTAGTTGCCAGGGGTCCGATCGTGCCATGCCGCGGCTGCGGTTAGGGTCGCAGACAGCCGAAGACCGGAAGACCGGACACCGGACGTACGTAGAGGAAAGAGGCCGTACGGGATGCTCAGGCTGGGCAGGCGTGAGTTCGAGGCGCACGAACCGGTGATCATGGCCATCGTGAACCGGACGCCGGACTCCTTCTACGACCGGGGCGCCACCTTCCGTGACGAGCCGGCGCTCGCCCGGGTGGAGCAGGCGGTGGCCGAGGGTGCGGCGATCATCGACATCGGCGGCGTGAAGGCCGGTCCCGGCGAGGAGGTCAGCGCCGAGGAGGAGGTCCGCCGCACGGTCGGTTTCGTGGCCGAGGTGCGCCGCCGCTTCCCCGACGTGGTGATCAGCGTGGACACCTGGCGGCACGAGGTCGGCGAGGCGGTCTGCGAGGCCGGCGCGGACCTGCTGAACGACGCCTGGGGCGGCGTCGACCCGAAGCTGGCGGAGGTCGCCGCGCGGTACCGGGTGGGCCTGGTCTGCACGCACGCCGGCGGCGCCGAGCCGCGCACCCGGCCGCACCGGGTGACCTACGAGGACGTGATGGCGGACATCCTGAAGGTGACCGTCTCACTGGCCGAGCGGGCGGTGTCGCTGGGCGTGCCCCGTGAGTCGGTGCTGATCGACCCCGGGCACGACTTCGGCAAGAACACCCGGCACAGCCTGGAGGCGACCCGCCGGCTGGGCGAGATGACGGAGACCGGATGGCCGGTGCTGGTCTCGCTGTCCAACAAGGACTTCGTCGGCGAGACGCTGGACCGTCCGGTCAAGGAGCGGCTGCTGGGCACGCTGGCCACGACGGCGGTGTCGGCCTGGCTGGGCGCCCAGGTCTACCGGGTGCACGAGGTCGCGGAGACCCGGCAGGTCCTGGACATGGTGGCCTCCATCGCGGGCCACCGCCCGCCGGCGGTGGCCCGCCGCGGCCTGGCTTGACGGCGCCTCGGGCGGCGCCGCGTCGGCCGGGCGGGCGGAATCCGGTGAGGGCGGAATCCGGTGGGGGCGGAATCCGGTGGGGGCGGGGCCGGTCTAGCGCTCCGTCTCGCGGGAGAGGAGGGCGACGGCCTCGTCCACGTCGTCCGTGAGGTGGAACAGGTCCAGGTCCTTCTCGGAGCACTTGCCCCCGGCGACCAGGGTGGACTTGATCCAGTCGGCCAGGCCGCCCCAGTGCTCGGTGCCGAACAGGACGATGGGGAAACGGGTCACCTTGCCCGTCTGGACCAGCGTGAGCGCCTCGAAGAGCTCGTCCAGGGTGCCCAGGCCGCCGGGCAGGACGACGAAGCCGCGCGAGTACTTCACGAAGCAGGTCTTGCGGACGAAGAAGTACCGGAAGTTCAGCCCGATGTCGCAGTACGGGTTGAGCCCGCTCTCGAACGGCAGCTCGATTCCCAGGCCCACGGAGACTCCCCCGGCCTCCTGGGCGCCCTTGTTCGCGGCCTCCATGGCGCCCGGGCCACCGCCGGTGATCACCGCCCAGCCCGCCTCGGCCAGGCCACGGCCCAGCCGGACGCCCGCCTCGTACTCGGCCGAGTCGGGGCTGGTGCGGGCGGAGCCGAAGACGCTGACGGCGGGCGGCAGCCCGGACAGCGCCCGGAAGCCCTCGCCGAACTCCGCCTGGATCCTGGCCACCTGCCAGGCGTCCCGTTCGGTCCAGCCGGACGCTCCGTCCGGGTCGAGGAGTCTGCGGTCGCTGTCCCCCTCGTCACCGGCGTTGCGGGCCGCCGGACCCGCCTGCTCGGCCTCCTCGGCCTCGACCGGGTCGAGACCGTGCAGCAGGTAGCCCCGCCTCTCCTGGCGCACCGACACCTTCGTTCCCTCGGAGTTGCCTGTGGTCATGGGCTCTCCCCTCCGTGACGGGTTCTCCGCGTTCCTCCGCAGAGAGTAGGTCTACGCGGGTTACCCGCTGGGGACGCGAACATGTCCGCCGTGTGCCGTCCGGTACCCGTTTCGGTACGAATCCGCCGACTCCGGCGCCGCGCCTCAGCCGGTCAGCCACTCCCGCAGACGCCGCTCGGCCTCGGGGATCATCGACGCCAGGACCCGCTCGTCCCTCTTGTGGGCGAGCAGCGGGTTGCCGGGACCGTAGTTGACGGCCGGGACGCCCAGGGCGCTGAAACGCGAGACGTCCGTCCAGCCGAACTTGGGCCGCGCCACCCCGCCGACGGCCTCCATGAAGGCGCGGGCGGCCGGGTGGGAGAGGCCGGGCAGGGCGCCGGGGCTGTGGTCGTCGATCACGAACTCGTCGATCGGGCAGCCCGCGAACACCTCGCGGACGTGCGCGACCGCCTCCTCCTCGCTGCGGTCGGGCGCGTAGCGGAAGTTCACGGTGACCGTGCAGACGTCGGGGATGACGTTGCCGGCCACGCCGCCCTCGACGGCCACCGCGTTGAGGCCCTCGTGGTACTCCAGCCCGTCGATCACCGGGCGGCGCGGCTCGTAGGCCGCCAGGCGCTCGAGGATCGGCGCGGCGGCGTGGATGGCGTTGGCGCCCATCCAGGAGCGCGCCGAGTGGGCCCGCTCGCCCTTGGTCCGCAGCTTCACCCGCAGGGTGCCCTGGCAGCCGCCCTCGACCTCGCCGTCGCTGGGCTCCAGCAGGACCGCGAAGTCGGCCTCGAGCCAGTCGGGGTGGGCGTCGGCCACGTGGCCCAGTCCGTTGAGGCTGGCGTCGACCTCCTCGTTGTCGTAGAAGACGAAGGTGAGGTCGCGGTTGGGCTCGGGGACGGTGGCGGCGATCCGCAGCTGGACCGCGACGCCCGACTTCATGTCGCAGGTGCCGCAGCCCCAGAGCACGCCCTCCTCGTCGAGCCGCGAGGGCACGTTGCCGGCGATGGGCACGGTGTCGATGTGCCCGGCGAGCACCACCCGCTCCGGGCGGCCGAGGTGGGTGCGGGCCACCACGTTGTTGCCGTGCCGGTCGACGGTCAGATGGGGCAGCTTCCGCAGCGCCGCCTCGATCGCGTCGGCGAGCGACTTCTCGTCGCCGCTCTCGGAGGGGAGGTCCACGAGCCGCGCGGTCAGGCGGGCGGCGTCCGACGAAAGGTCAAGCTCGGTTTCGGCCATGGCCCCGACCCTAACCCGCGCACACCTGAGAGAGGTTGTCCACAGGGGCTCGGGCTTCCGGGCATGCCTCCGTTACCGTGTTACCCGTGACAGAGACGTCAACCGCCCCCAAGCGTCGTGGTCGCCTCGTCCGTTTCGGGGCGGCCCTGATCGTGCTGTTCTCCCTCGCGGGTTACTTCGCCGCCCGGCACATGCCCGGCGGCGGAGCCGGTCCCTCCGGGCCGGGGTGCGAGGTGGTGGCCTCGGGCGGGCGGGGTGAGCCCGCCCGGTACGAGTTCACGCCCGAGCAGGCGGTGAACGCCGCCACGATCACGGCCGTCGGCACCGCGCGCGAGCTGCCCGAGCGGGCGGTCACCATCGCCCTGGCGACGGCGCTGCAGGAGTCCGCGCTGCGCAACATCCGCTACGGCGACCGGGACTCCCTCGGCCTGTTCCAGCAGCGGCCCTCGCAGGGCTGGGGCAGGCCGGCGGAGATCATGGACCCGGCGTACGCGGCCGGTCAGTTCTACGACCACCTGGTGAAGGTCCAGGACTACGCGGACCTGCCGCTGACGGTGGCCGCGCAGGAGGTGCAGCGCAGCGCCTATCCCGACGCCTACGCCAAGCACGAGCCGGACGCGGAGCTGCTGGCGGCGGCGCTGACCGGCCGCAGCGCGGCCACCCTGACCTGCTCGGGGCCGTCCGCCTCGGACGCGCCGGCCCGTCCGGACGCGGTGCGCGCGGCGCTGGCCCGCGACTTCGACACCGAGGTGCTGGGCAAGGCCGCGGCGGAGGTCCCCGCCGGCCGGGGCGCGGGCGCCCGGCAGGCGGACGCCCGGCAGGCGGACGCCCGCGGGACCGGGGGTGCGCCGGGCCGCGTCTCGACGGCGGGCTCGCGGGAGTCGGCGGCGTCGGCCTCGCCCTCCCCCGCGGCCGCCCGGACGGTGACGGTGCCGGTGGCGGAGCCGGGCGCCCGGCAGCGGGGCTGGCAGTTCGCCCACTGGGCGGTGGCCAACGCCTCCGACCTCGGCATCGAGCGCGTGACCTACGGCGGCCGCTCGTGGACGGCGGACCGGGGCGACTGGCGGAAGGCCGGGGACGACGGTTCCCGGGGCACGCACGGCTCCCCGGGCTCCGACGCCCGGGTCAGCATCGTGACCTCACGCTAGACGGCCACCCCCTTCGTCGCGCAGGCGTACGACGGGTCACTCCGTAGGGCCAACTCCACGACCGCCGCCCGGCACCGGGCGGCGGTTTTCGCACTGGTGGCCCACCGGACGCGGGATCCGTTGGGGCAGCGGCGGCGGAAGGTTTCCGCAGCGCGCCGACCCCTGTCCGGAACGCCCCGTTCCGTCCGCAGCCGATTATGCGACGCATTGCCAACTCTTTACGGCGGCGGTCCGCAACCTTCGCCCCGCCCGGTCCGTAATCACTGCGTCCGCCTCACCGGACCCTGACCTGGCGGTCGCCCCGCGAGGCGGCCGTGGACCGAACACAAGGAGCACCATGTCCCTTCCCCTGACCCGCCGGATCGCCCGCGCCGCCCTCCTCGTCGCCGCGAGCGCCGCCCCCGTCGTCGGTGCGGCCGGCGCCGCGCAGGCCGCCCCGGCGGTCCCGGACCTGGCTCCGCTGTCGGCCCTGGACGGCGCCGGCGACCTCGGCTCCGCCCTGAGCGGCGTGACCTCCCACGCGACCGGCCTGGCGGGCCAGGCCGGTGGCGCCTTCGAGGGCGGCACCAAGGCCGCCGAGGGCGGCGCCGGGATGGCCACCAAGGCCGCCGAGGGCGCGCCGGACGTCCAGCAGGTGGTGGGCGGCGTGGCCGGGCAGGCGGGCACGATGGTCGGCGACGCCACCGGCGAACTCCCGGTGGGCGACCTTCCGGTCAGCACCCTCCCGCTGCCGGTCTGACGCCGCCCCGCGGAACGGCAGGCCCCCGGCGCGCACGGCGCCGGGGGCCCTCGCTGTCTCCCGGGGGCGTCAGCCCAGGCGGGCCGCCGCGGCCGCCACCCGCTCGTCGGTGGCGGTGAACGCCACCCGGACGTGGCGCTCGCCGGCCGGGCCGTAGAAGTCGCCGGGGGCGACCAGGATGCCCAGCGAGGCCAGGTACGCCACGGTGTCCCAGCAGGACTCGTCGCGGGTGGCCCACAGGTACAGGCTGGCTTCGCTGTGCTCGATGCGGAAGCCGTGCCGCTCCAGCGCCCCGCGCAGCGTCGCGCGCCGGGCCGCGTACCGCTCCCGCTGCTCGGCCACGTGGGCGTCGTCGCCCAGCGCGGCCACCACGGCCGCCTGGGTGGGCATGGAGGTCATCATGCCGCCGTGCTTGCGCAGCTGCAGCAGCGGCATCAGCACCGCGGAGTCGCCCAGGAGGAACGCCGCCCGGTAGCCGGCCAGGTTGGACCGCTTGGAGAGCGAGTGGACGGCCACCAGGCCCTCGTACGAGCCGCCGCAGACGTCCGGGTGGAGCACCGACACCGGGTCGGCCTCCCAGCCGAGTTCCAGGTAGCACTCGTCGGAGACGACCAGTACGCCGTGCTCGCGCGCCCAGGCCACGATCCGCCGCAGCTCCTCCTTGGGCAGCACGCGGCCGGTCGGGTTGGACGGCGAGTTCAGCCAGAGCAGCTTGAGGCCGGCCGGGTCGAGGTCGGTCGTCGGGTCGTCGTAGGCGACGTGGCGGGCGCCGGCCAGCCGGGCGCCGACCTCGTAGGTCGGGTACGCCAGCCGCGGGAAGGCCACGGTGTCACCGGGGCCGAGCCCCAGCTGGACCGGCAGCCAGGCCACCAGTTCCTTGGAGCCCACCACCGGCAGCACCTGCCGGTGCGTCAGGTCGCGCGCGCCGAGCCGGCGTCCGGCCCAGCCGGTGATCGCGTCACGCAGCTCGGGGGTGCCCCAGACCGTCGGGTAGCCCGGCGAGTCGGCCGCGGCGGCCAGCGCCTTCTGGATGAGGTCCGGCACCGGGTCGACCGGCGTGCCGACGGAGAGGTCCACGATGCCGTCCGGGTGCCCCGCCGCCGTCGCCCTGTAGGGCTCCAGCTTGTCCCAGGGGAAGTCCGGCAGGCGGCTCAGGAGCTCGGACACGGGTTTCGCTCACTTTCCTCGTGCCGCGGCGCCCGCGGCGTGGGGGCGGAACGCCACGGTCCCGCAGGCGACCGCTGCGGATCGCCGTACGGGACCGAGGGGGAGCGGTCCCGGGGGACCGCTCCGACGGGTTCCGCTACTGGTTCTGCGGGGGCAGCGCGGCGACGAACGGGTGGTCGCGCTCGATCAGGCCCAGCTTGCTGGCCCCGCCGGGAGAGCCGAGCTCGTCGAAGAACTCCACATTGGCCTTGTAGTAGTCCTTCCACTCGTCCGGCGTGTCGTCCTCGTAGAAGATGGCCTCGACCGGGCAGACCGGCTCGCAGGCCCCGCAGTCGACGCACTCATCCGGGTGGATGTAGAGGGAGCGCTGCCCCTCGTAGATGCAGTCGACCGGGCACTCCTCGATGCACGCCTTGTCCTTCACGTCGACACAAGGCTGCGCGATGACGTAGGTCACGCTGTCGTTCCTCCTCGATAGGGCGCTGGCGGGCCTCCGCAGGCTCCGCCGCCTGGCGCGCGGGAGCGCGGCGTCGTCGATGCCCGCCCCTAGTATCTCCACTTCGGGACCCGAACCGAACACGAGGGGTGAACCGACCCGTGGAATTCTCCACCGCAGCTCGAGCCGCGCTGCACCTTACCGGCTCTGACGTGGGCAAACGCGTCTCCGTACGGCGGCTCGCCGAAGAGGGCGTCGCGGGGGCGAAGTTCACCGACACCGTCGGCGTTCTCACATCATGGGACGACGGGGTGCTCCTGATCACCCGTCGGAACGGCGAGCGGGTGCGGATCGAGGAGTCCGCCCTCGTGGCGGGCAAGGTGGTGCCCGACGCCCCGGCCCGCCGCCGCGGTCCCGCAGCCGCCTACCCGGAGCTCTCCCGGGTCGCCGCGCGGGCGTGGCCGCCGGTGGAGAGCGAACCGCTCGGCGGGTGGGTGCTGCGCGCCTCCTCCGGGTTCACCCGGCGCGCCAACTCGGTGCTCCCGGTGGGCGACCCGGGGCGGGACCTCGACGAGGCGCTGGCGGCCGTCCGCGCCTGGTACGCCGAACGGGGGCTGCCCGCCTACGTCCAGGCGGCGACCGGCGCGGAAGGAGCCGACGAACTGCTCTGCGCCGCGCTGGAGGACCGCGACTGGATGCGCGAGGTCTCCGCGGAGCTGTGGACCGGCGCTCTGGCCCCGGTGGCCGACGCCGTGGAGCCGGCGGGGACCGGGCCGGGTGCGGTGCCGGTGGAGTTCTCCCGGCACACGAGCGACGCCTGGCTGGCCCGCTACCAGCGCAAGGGCGTGAGCGAGGTGGCCCGCCGGGTGCTGGAGGGCGGCCCGTCGGTCTGGTTCGCCACCGTCCCCGGCGCGGACGGCGAGCCGCCCGCGGCCATCGGGCGCTGTGTGGTGGACGGCCGGTGGGCCGGGTTCGCCGCCGTCGAGGTCGCCCCGGAGCGACGCCGTGAGGGACTCGCGACGCGGGTGATGGCGGCGCTCGCCGGGAAGGCGATGGAGGAGGGCGCCTCGGCGGGCTGGCTCCAGGTGGAGACCGACAACGCCGGGGCACGGCGGCTCTACGACGCCCTGGGCTTCGCCGCCCACCACGCCTACCACCACTACCGCTCCCCCGAGGCCTGAGGAGGCGACCGCACGGCATGCTGACCCCCGAACCTCCCACCCCGGCCGCGCTGGGGCAACGCGCCCGCTGGACCGCGCGGTTCGCCGCCGAGGCCCGCGCCGAGCGTCCCGACCTGGTGATGCTCTGTCTGCTGATCGGCGCGGTCGCGGACGGCTCGCTCGACGAGACCGGCATGGACGAGGCGCAGATGGAGCTGGACCGGCTGGCCGGGCTGCTGCCCTACCGGCCGGGCGGCCCGCGCGAGTGGGCCGAGGCGGCGCGCCGGCT
This sequence comes from Streptomyces sp. NPDC056600, assembly GCF_042792855.1. NCBI lineage: Bacteria > Bacillati > Actinomycetota > Actinomycetes > Kitasatosporales > Streptomycetaceae > Streptomyces > Streptomyces sp. NPDC056600. Next base: position 692 of record NZ_JBHTVQ010000006.1, on the reverse strand, counting down.
GCTCGGCGAGGCCGAGGGCTTCGGCGGCGGCCACGCCGACTACCGCGACCTGCGGTCCTCGCTGCTGCACGAGGTGCTGCGGCGCAGGCGGGGGCTGCCGATCCTGCTGTCGGTGGTGTGGACCGAGGTCGCCCGCAGGGCCGGCGCCCCGGTCCACGGGGTGGCGTTGCCGGGCCACTTCGTCGTCGGCTTCGGGCCCGCGGACGATCCGGCGCGGCAGGTGCTGGCCGACCCGTTCGCGGGCGGGCGGCTGCTGACCGGCGCCGACGCCGAACTGCTGGTGCTGGACGCCACGGGCGACTCCCCTGACCCGGCGGACCCCTCGGTGTGGACGCCCGCCCGGCCGCTGGAGGTGGTGATGCGGGTCCTCAACAACATCCGGGCCTGGGCGGCGGCCCGCCCCGAGCAGTCCGCGACCGCGCTGTGGGCGCTGGAGCTGTCGCTGCTGCTGCCCGCCCGGCCTGCGAACCTGCGCCACGAGTACGCCCAGTTGCTGATCGCCCGGGGCGAGTTCACGGCCGGGGCGGAGGAACTCGAGGTGTACGCCGACGTGGTGGAGGCGGTGGACGAGGAACTTGCCGAGCGGGTGCGCGGCCAGGCGCGCGCGGCCCGCGCCCGCCTCAACTGATCCGCCGGCCGGCCCGGGTACCCGAACGGGTCCGCCCGCACCGCCCCCGGGGGCGGTGCGGGCG